>CABTZX010000007.1 GCA_902489445.1 uncultured Bacteroidales bacterium | reverse complement strand
TTCGATACAGTTTAATACGTTAGGATACGTTACGATACACTTCGATACAGTTTGATACACTTTAATACACTTGGGGGTTATGCCGTGTGCTACCTTTGCACCATCGCTATTGCGTATATTTGCAGGGCGATAAGGGAATTAACTACATAAGTATAGATATTACTGAAATAAATTAGGAACAAAACGATTCGTTGCTCCGGTGCTTTCGTTGCACGGCTATACAGGAATGGAGGAAGCAGCAGGCGCGAAGGTTCAAGGCGTTTATGTCCGGTATGTTTGTTACATCGGCACCTCGTCAAAGCGCGGTATCTATTCCTATGCAGGGGACAACACCATAAAAGGAGACAACACCATAAAAGAAAACAACACTGAAATATGAAAAAACTGCTACTTACTCTGATGCTCGTAATGCTCTGCCTATCGCTCGGTGCGCAGGAAGCTTCTTATGAATTGAGGGGATTCGTCGCAACGAGTGACGGAACGCATATACCGGGCGCCACGCTCACGCTAAAGAGCGATAGCGCAGATACACAGCTGCTCGGTACGGTGAGTGATGTTCGCGGCAATTATCGCTTTACGTTAAGCAAAGCAGGTACCTATCGGATGGAAGTACGCTTTATTGGTTACAAAATGTTGAGCGAGGAGATTACTATTGCACAGCCTAAGACGGAAAAAAACCTCACGTTAGAGGAAAACGTTATCGAGTTATCGGAAGTGCAAGTGGTTGCTAAGCACACCAAGCTGCAACCGAACGGCAATATACGCGTTCGGTTCAAAGGCAATCCGGTTACTAAGGGCAAAACCATGTCGGAGGTGCTGCGGTTTGTACCGGGCGTAGAGGTGCACAGCAATCAATTGGTGATCAACGGCAAAGAGGATAATTTGATCTACATTGGCGATCAGGCGATCACTCCGGAGCAACTCAACGCAATTCCCCCGTCTATGGTGGATCACATCGAGGTAATTCCCAATCCGGGGGTCACTTTCGGGAAGCATATCAAGGGGGGTATCCTGATGATTACCCTGAAGGAACAGGAGGGCTTGCTCGGCTCCGTCAGCTTGCCCGTACAGTTTGATGAATTGGGCGTTGTGGATGTGGGGCCTGTGCTCTTTTTGCAATATCAAAAAGCCAAAGTATCCCTCTATAATACGCTGCGGGGTGGCGGAGGACGCTATACCACTATATATGAGCGGCAGGATCGCTACGAAAGCGATGCCGTGCCAACCATCACGACTGCTGAAAGTGAGAAAAAAGAGTACGCGGTACTGGATAACTTCGGGCTGCGGTACCAAATCAATAAGCAACACGCCTTAGGTGCTTTTGGTGGGGTAACGTATAGTTGCCCCAAAAAGGAAACCATTAATAGGAACGAGCAAAAGGAGCCCATACTGACCCAAGGGTATCGCCTGCAAAGCCTGAATTTGAATGGTGGCGTAAGTTATCAGGGGCGACTGAATGTGTATGAAGGAATGACCATTGCCTCTACACTGACCTATAGTCACTCCCGAGATAACTCCGGTGCCTACTACGTTATGAACAGCGATGAGAATGCACAGAGTACAAACCGACGACACTACCTTAGTTTTCATCCGCGCGCTTCACTCACCTTTGCCGGAGGGCATACGCTCGCAGCGGGTATTGCCTATGCCTATGGCTCGGATTACAACGAAGCCACCGGTATCGGCAATCCCTTACTGGCGCAACTCAGGGAGCGGCGGTTCACCCTGTCGGGCTTTGACTTTTCGCCCTACGTAGAGTACAGCAAGATGCTGACCAAACAGCTCTACCTGCAAGCCGGCTTACGGTACCAAACCACCATAATGCACTATCGCGATGTACTGAACCCCAAGTTAGACTACACCGTGCCTAACTACGGACTGTACCCCAATCTGCTACTGCAGTATATGATTAATCGGGAAAAGGCATCGGGGATAGGATTGTCGTATCGGCATTTCTTCTCGTTGCCCAACTATGGGTACTATTCGCCTGTGGCTACCTATCAAACGGCGAACCTGTACAGCATCGGGAATCGCCAACTCCGTCAGGAAACATTTGACGAAGGTGAACTCAATTACTACCTCAACCGGGATTGGAGCTTTACCTATCGGGTGCGGTACGGACGAAACATCATTCGGATTATGACCCATCGGGACGATAGCGCGCCCGATCTGTTTTACACCAAACCGGACAATGTGGGCACCCAATGGGCGCACTACGCCTCCACCGGTTTCAGCAAAACGCTGTTCCCCTTTTGGCGCACCAACAACACGCTCTACTTCCGTTACGACCGCGAATGGATGCCGAACGAAAGCGTGCAGAGTTTTATGGTAGGCGGCTCTACTACCCATCAGTTCACGCTCACCAAATGGTTGGGCTTGACCGTTGCTTTCTCGGGCGAAACGGCACAAAAGCGATTGGGCTATACGATCGGGGCAAAATACGGATTGGATATGGGTTGTTATGCCTCGTTGCTGAAAGATCGGTTGCAGTTGAGCATAACGGTAAACAATCTTATTAATAATGACGACACCCTCGTTATGAGAACGGGGAACGGCACTGAGTTGCTCCGCATCGACCGCTCCCCACAAACACGTATCGTGTTTACCGCTTCGTATTCGTTTTCCGCTGGAGATGCACTCAAACCGATTAAAACGGAGCGGGCGGCAACCCTCAACACGGAAAGACCGATTTTGTAGGACGCGAAGGAACGCTTTGCTCAATAGCTGTGGCACGGATAAGAATGCCGTTTTTTAGGATTAGCTTCTTTGCCGTGAATTTGTTTACTTTGCAAGTTGAAGAGAAAGACAAAGTAAGTAACAGTAATAAAGCAACAACGAAATGGCAACACAAAAGGAAGACCGGAACTTCTTTGCCGAGTTTCCGCCGATAACAACGGAGGAATGGAAAGCAAAGATAACCACCGACCTTAAAGGGGCGCCTTACGACAAAAAGCTTGTTTGGCGCACCGGTGAAGGCTTTACCGTAGAGCCGTTCTATAGGCGGGAGGATTTGGAAGGGTTAACGCATCTTGATGTAGCGCCCAACACGTTCCCCTATATACGTTCTACGCGTAATAACAACGAATGGTACGTGCGTCAAAGCGTATCGGGGGCAACGCCCGAGGCAGCCAACAAAGAAGCATTGGATATTTTGGAAAAAGGGGTTGATTCGCTCTGTTTTGTAGTAAAAGACGAGTGGATCGAAACCGCCTCAATGGAAAGGCTGCTGAAAAATATCGAACTGACCGCTATTGAAATCTGTTTCACCTGTTGCATGGCAAAGGCGGCAGCTCTTTTGAAGGTCTTTGCGCAAGTGGTAAAGGCACGCGGCTGTGATGCTTCCAAAATTCACGGATGTGTGAACTACAATCCGTTCAAGCGCGAATTGGTGAAAGGTCGCGTCTATACGGAGCGGAATAAGGAAATTCTTGCTGTGATGGATGCCGCCAAAGAACTTCCCTCTATGCGCGTTTTAGCGGTGGAAGCTCAGTTGTTCAATTTCGCCGGAGCTTATATTACGGAGGAATTGGGCTGCGCATTAGCGTGGGGTGCTTGTTTGCTGGATACGCTGATTGAAGCGGGTTACGCCGTGGAAGAGGCTGCAAAACGCATACACTTCAACTTCGGCACCTCGTCCAACTACTTTATGGAAATAGCCAAATACCGCGCTGCACGTTGGTTGTGGGCGGAAATAGTGGCATCCCACGGAAGTGGCGACGAATACAAGGGCGATTGCGCCAAAATCTATCAGCACGCCGTTAGCTCAACGTGGAACCAGACGCGTTACGATAGTTACGTAAATCTGTTGCGGAGCCAAACGGAAACAATGAGTGCCGCTTTGGCGGGTGTGGATGCAATTTCGGTCACCCCCTTCGATACACCCTACGGCACAACGGACGATTTTAGTCGCCGTTTGGCAAGGAACCAGCAACTGCTGCTCAAGGAAGAAAGCCATTTTGATAAGGTTTTGGATCCGGCAGCCGGCTCCTACTACGTGGAAGTGCTGACCGATAAGGTAGCGAAACAATCGTGGAGCATCTTTTTGGAAATTGATGCCGCCGGTGGATTCGCTCAACAAGCGGAAAGCGGTAAGATACAGGAACGCATCAACGCCTCTAATGCCAAACGGCACGAAGCGATTGCCAAACGTAAGGAAACTTTGTTGGGTACCAACGAGTTCCCCAACTTCACCGAAACCATTAAAGCGAAAGTGGATCAATCCGCTTGCGCTGAGGGGCATTGCTGCGGACAGGATCACAGCAAGGAAGGCACCACTACCGCATTAGACCTTAGCCGGGGAGCATCCGCATTCGAGTCGCTCCGTTTGGCTACGGAAGGGCAAAAGCACCAACCTGTTGTATTCATGCTTACCATAGGGAACCTCGCCATGCGTTTGGCGCGGAGCCAGTTTGCCGGAAACTTTTTCGGTTGCGCCGGCTACAAGCTCATTGATAATTTGGGCTTTGAAACGGTAGAAGCAGGCGTAAAGGAAGCACTGGACAAAAAAGCCGATATAATTGTGCTCTGCTCCAGTGACGACGAGTATGCTCAGTATGCTCCGGAAGCATTCAAGTTAATTGACGGAAAGGTTCCGTTGGTAATTGCCGGCAATCCTGCCTGCACGGACGATTTGAAGGCTTTGGGTATACGCTACTTTGTACACGTTAAAAGTGACGTGTTGGCTACTCTGCAAGAGTTTAACAAGCATTTTGGTATCGAAGAAGCATGAAACCTAACTATAACAACATCAATATAGAAGCCCGATGTGCCGGGCACAATGCGGGCACACCGAGTGCGGTTGCGGCAGAAGCTCTCTGGCATACGGCAGAGTTGATTGACGTTAAACCGGTATACACAAAAGAGGATATTAAGGATCTGCACCACTTGGATTACTGCAGTGGATTGCCTCCTTTCCTGCGTGGCCCGTACAGCGCTATGTATCCGCTGCGTCCGTGGACCATCCGCCAGTACGCCGGGTTCTCTACAGCTGAGGAATCAAATGCATTCTATCGGCGTAACTTGGCATCGGGGCAAAAGGGGCTTTCCGTAGCCTTTGACCTACCTACGCACCGTGGCTATGATGCGGATCATCCGCGTGTAGTGGGAGATGTGGGTAAAGCAGGCGTATCCATCTGCTCGTTAGAGGATATGAAGGTGCTGTTCGACGGAATTCCGTTGGGTAAGATGTCCGTATCCATGACAATGAACGGAGCCGTGCTTCCCATCCTTGCCTTCTACATCAATGCAGGGTTGGAGCAGGGAGCCAATTTGGCGGAAATGGCGGGAACGATCCAAAACGATATTCTGAAGGAATTTATGGTGCGTAATACGTACATCTACCCGCCTGAATTCTCGATGCGTATTATTGCGGACATATTCGAGTTTACCTCGCAGAATATGCCCAAGTTCAACTCAATCTCCATTTCCGGCTACCATATGCAGGAAGCGGGCGCTACCGCCGACATCGAAATGGCATACACGCTCTGCGACGGGATTGAATACCTTCGCGCCGGAGTTAATGCCGGTATTGAGGTGGATAAGTTTGCTCCGCGCCTATCCTTCTTCTGGGGAATTGGGGTGAACCATTTTATGGAAATCGCCAAGATGCGTGCCGCACGTATGCTTTGGGCTAAGATAGTGAAGGGCTTTGGAGCCGAAAACCCCAAGAGCTTGACCCTCCGTACGCACTGCCAGACCTCGGGTTGGTCCCTAACGGAACAGGACCCGTTCAACAATGTAGGGCGCACCTGTATTGAAGCTATGGCAGCCGTTTTGGGGCATACGCAATCGCTGCACACCAATGCGTTGGACGAAGCAATCGCCTTGCCTACGGACTTTTCCGCACGAATAGCACGTAACACACAGATCTATATTCAAAAGGAAACGCAAGTGTGCCGCGGCATCGACCCATGGGGCGGCTCCTATTACGTGGAACGGCTTACCAACCAATTGGTGGAAAGCGCATGGGCTCATATTCAGGAAATTGAAGAGATGGGCGGTATGGCTAAAGCGATCGAAACGGGTCTACCCAAGATGCGTATCGAGGAAGCGGCAGCTCGTACACAAGCCCGAATCGACTCGCACCAGCAGGTTATTATCGGGGTTAATAAATATCGTTTGGAACACGAAGCTCCCATCGATATTTTGGAAATCGACAATAGCGCCGTACGTACGCAGCAGGTTGAACGCTTGCAGGAATTGCGTAAGGATCGGAACGAAGCCGAAGTAAAGGAAGCCTTGGAAGCTATTACGGAATGCGTAAAAACGCATAAGGGCAATTTGCTCGATTTGGCGGTAAAGGCAGCCGGTAAGCGCGCTTCGTTAGGCGAAATATCGGATGCGTGTGAAAAAGTAGTGGGTAGGTATAAAGCGGTAATTAGAACCATATCAGGCGTGTACTCAAAAGAATCGGGACAAGACAAGGCTTTTGCATATGCCAGCGCATTAGCAAAGGAATTTGCCGAAAAGGAAGGGCGTCAACCCCGTATTATGATTGCCAAAATGGGTCAGGACGGGCACGATCGTGGCGCAAAGGTAGTAGCCACCGGCTATGCCGATGTGGGCTTTGACGTGGATATGGGACCGCTGTTCCAAACACCGGAAGAAGCCGCTCGTCAGGCCGTAGAGAATGACGTGAATATACTTGGCGTCAGCTCGCTCGCTGCCGGTCATAAAACGCTCATTCCGCAGGTAATTGCCGAACTAAAGAAATTAGGTCGTGAAGACATTATGGTTACCGCCGGAGGCGTAATTCCGGCTCAGGACTACGACTTCCTCTACAAGGCAGGCGTAGCAGCCATCTTCGGGCCCGGTACTCCGGTTGCCTATTCGGCAGGCAAGTGCTTGGAACTACTCCTCGGCAAAGATGCGGCAACCGCGTAACTTAATAGTATAACTAATTGGAAAATGACAAACGAAACAGATAGGAAAATAGCACGAGCCCTCATTTCCGTTTATCGGAAAGAGGGGCTTGCGCCACTCTTGAAAACGCTCCATTCGATGGGAATTGAGATGCTTTCAACCGGTGGTACGCAACGCTTTATTGAAGAAGCAGGCTATGCTTGCGGCAAAGTGGAAGATCTGACCGGTTACCCCTCCATACTTGGGGGGCGCGTTAAAACGTTGCATCCGGCAATTTGTGGAGCAATTTTGGCGCGACGGGATAATCCCGGCGACCAAGCCGAAATGCAGCAGTATGCCTTAAAACCTATCGACCTCGTTATTGTAGATCTGTATCCCTTTGAGGAAGCACTCCGTGCGGGTGCTTCCGAAGAGGAACTCATCGAAAAAATCGATATTGGCGGGGTTACGTTAATCCGTGCCGCTGCCAAAAACTACCGGGATGTAGCGGTAATCGCTTCACGCGCTGAGATAGAACCTTTCTGCCAAACACTGGTAGCATCCAATGGGGTACTCACCCTTGAGGATAGACGCCGCATGGCGGCTCGTGCTTTGATGCATATCGCTGCATACGACCAGGCAATAAGCGGCTATTTTAATGCAAGCGATGAGGCCACAGCCGATCTCCACCCCAACGGATTGGGAGCGGCGCAAACGCTTCGTTACGGCGAAAATCCGCATCAGAAAGGATACTTCTTTCCGCCTCGGGAACCGCTTTACGAACAGATTCAGGGAAAGGAACTTTCCTATAATAATCTGCGCGATGTAGATGCCGCAATGCAGCTTATTGCCGAATTTCCGGATACGCCCTGCTTTGCCGTTATTAAGCATATGAACCCATGCGGAATAGCCCTCGGCAAGAATGTGGCAGAAGCGTGGCGACGTGCCTATGGGGCGGACAAGGAATCGGCGTTCGGAGGTATATTAATTTGCAACCGAACCATTGACGAAGAAGTGGCAAAAGCTGTTTCGGAGCTGTTCTTTGAAGTACTGATTGCTCCCGATTATGCTCCCGAAGCTCTTGATTTGTTCGCTAAAAAGAGCAAACGCATTGTACTGAAGCAAATCGGCTCAGTAGATAGCGCTTTGTGCTACACCAGTGCTCTAAACGGCATGATGTGTCAGGAGCGCGATGCCGTAAGCGATACCGAACATCACCTTGTAACCCGTAAGGCGGCCACGCAAGCCGAAACGGACGATATGCTTTTTGCCATGAAGGTGGTCAAGCATTGTAAGAGCAATGCCATCGCATTGGCTAAGGATGGTATGCTACTTGCCAACGGTATTGGGCAAACTTCGCGCATTGCAGCCCTGCAGCAAGCTATCGATAAAGCAAAGCGTAACGGATTTGATTTGCACGGAGCCGTTATGGCAAGCGATGCCTTCTTCCCGTTTGGCGATTGTGTAACCGCTGCGGCGCACGAAGGTATTACCGCCATTATTCAGCCTGGGGGCTCCATTCGTGACCGCGAAAGCATTGAAGCTGCCGACGAACTGGGCGTAGCAATGCTCTTTACCGGACGCAGGCATTTTAGACATTAATATATCCAAGTAGAGCAACAAACATATATGGGACTTTTCTCTTTCAAACAAGAATTAGCGGTTGACTTAGGTACAGCCAATACGGTCATTCTGAAGGATGGCAAAATAGTGCTGGACGAGCCGAGCGTGGTTGCCTTTGACCTGCGTACCAACGAAGTACTGGCGGTGGGCGCCAAAGCGCGCGAAATGTACGAAAAAGGGCACGCCTTTATCCGCACGGTGCGTCCGCTCAAGGATGGGGTAATTGCCGATTTCAACGCAGCCGAGCAGATGATACGCGGTATGGTCAAACTGATCAACAAAAAGTCCCACCGCCTATTTTCTCCGGCACTCAAAATGGTTGTAAGCATTCCCTCCGGTAGTACCGAAGTGGAAACGCGTGCCGTGCACGACTCCAGCGAACATGCCGGCGGGCGCGATGTATATATGATTTACGAGCCAATGGCTGCCGCAATCGGAATCGGAATTGATGTATTGGCACCGGAAGGAAATATGATTGTGGATATAGGTGGGGGTACCACGGAAATAGCCGTAATCTCCTATGGGGGGATCGCCACAAAGCAATCTATTCGCGTTGCCGGTGACGTATTAACCAACGATATAGTGGAATATATGCGTCGTAGCCACAATGTGCGCATTGGCGAACGAACGGCGGAAGAAATTAAGATTAAAGTGGGCAGTGCCCTCAAAGAATTGGACGATGCTCCGGAGGATTTTACAGTTACCGGTGCCGATCAAATGGATACGCTTCCGCGCCAAATACCGATCAATTACTCGGAAATAGCTTCCTGCCTGGATGTATCCATCAAAAAGATGGAGGAAGCAATCCTTAAAACATTGGAGGAAACACCCCCCGAACTGTACGGCGACGTTGTGCAGCGCGGTATTAACCTTACCGGTGGCGGTGCTTTGCTACGCGGATTGGATAAACGTTTTTCTGATCGGTTCGGTATTAAGTTTATCGTTCCCGAAGATCCCCTCCATGCGGTTGCCAACGGCACGGGAGTGGCTCTCAAGCATACCGATTCGTTCAACTTCTTAATTCGTTAAGATAGTAGTAAGTTTTGACCCTTAGCATCAATGCGCCGATTTCTCGATTTTATCGCCTCTAAGGCGCATTGGTTGCTTCTCTTTCTTTTTGAGGCATTCGCCTTAACGTTGCTTTTTAATCATTCTGCTTACCACAGATTCCTCAATATCGGCTACTCCAACCGATGGATGGTGGAGTTGCACAAAGTGAGTGGCGAAGTGAAAAGCTATATAGGGCTCCGCGAGGAGAACAAACGCTTGGCAAAGCGAGTTATTGATATCGAAACCGCCTACCACGCGCTCCGGCAGAGCCTCGATTATGCTCAAGCCGATACGGTAGTTCCTGCTCGTTTACGCTTGGATTCTCTGCCCGATACGACACTGCTCCACTACGTACAGGCAAAGGTTCTTTCCACTTCGGTAAACAGCAGTTACAATCTGATCATTATTGATAAGGGTGCGGTGGCAGGTATACGTCCCGAAATGGGCGTTATTTCCGCTCACGGAGTCGCCGGAATTGTTGCCTCCGTACGCGAGCACTATGCAGTGGTGGTTCCGCTTACCAATATAAATCTCAAACTGAGCTGTAAAATTATCCGAACAAACTACACTGGTACACTTTCTTGGGAAAACCCGAATCAGGATTTGCTCACTTTGCGCGATCTATCGGCTCATGCCGCCTATAAACCGGGAGATACTGTGGTTACGAGCGGATATTCCTCTATTTTCCCACCGGATCTGTTCATCGGGTGCATTGCTCCAACTGCACAAACGCGTAATGGAATGCGCTTAGGCTCCGGAATGGCAAGCGTCAAGCCCGGTACCAACTTCGCCACGCTGCAGTGGGTGTATGTAGTTACTTCCCAACCGGTGGTTACCCCGCCGGCGCTGGATTCCATCAAAAAAGACTATAACTGGCAGCAATAAAGGAAACATGCTATGAAAAGAAAGCACTTACTTTTTGCTTTGCGCGTTTTGGTACTCCTCATCTTGCAGATTGTGGTCTGTAACGAGCTGTTCCTTTGGCGTTTTGCCACTCCCTTTGTTTATCCCGTCCTGCTCTTCTTTTTCCCGCTCGGTACCAAAAAGTACCTCTATACGCTTAGTGGTGGCATCGTAGGGTTAATTATGGATGCCGCCTCCGGTGCTGCCGGTTTACACACTGCCGCTTTCACGCTTACGGCGTTTCTGTTTGGCTATATGCTTCCCTATTTTGTAGTGACCGATGCTCAACCCGGTATCAATCCATCCATTCAGCGTGACGGAAGCAAACCCTTTGTATTACTGTTACTTGTATTATTGTTCCATCATTTTGTCCTATTCTTTTTAGATGCCGTAGGTGCCCCCTACACGGGGTTCCTTGCTTTGCGTATGCTGGGCAGTTTGGCGGTTAGCTACGTAATTGCGGCAATTATTTTACTCGTTACTAACCGCCGAAGCGAATAACTTTACCGAGCGAGATGCCTAAAGCACTTCACAAAAGCAATCTGAAGGATCGGCCCGTACTGATGCTACTGCTCGCTACGCTGATCATTTTTGGCTATATCGCACGGCTCTTCTATTTACAAATTGTATCCAACGAATACACCGATAAGGCAAAGCGTAACGCTTTTTACTACCGCGTTCAGTATCCCGCGCGCGGAGCTATTTTCGACCGCAACGGCAAGTTAGTGGTATATAACGAACCTGCCTACGACATTATGGTTACCATGCACGATGCCGGCGATTTTGATACTACCGCATTCTGCTCCCTGTTGGGCATTGATCGCGATTATTTGAGGAGTAGATTTGTTGATTTAGTTGACCGGAAGAAAAACCCCGGTTACACGCCCTATGCGCCTCAGCTAATTGTTTCACAGCTCACACCCGAGTATGCAGGCCGTTTCCAGGAGCAACTATTTCGCTTTCCCGGTTTTTCCGTGCGCCAGCGTTCCACGCGTCGGTACACAACCCCAAATGCCGCTCATATACTGGGCTATTTAGGCGAATGCAGCCGTAACGAGCTGGAGGCCGATTCCGCCCTTTCCGTAGGCGATTACGTGGGGAAAAGCGGTGTAGAGCTGAGTTACGAAAAAGAGTTGCGCGGCAAGAAAGGATACGAAGTACTGCTTCGGGATGCGCGTGGCCGTATTCAAGGAAAATACAATAACGGATTGGACGATGTTCCTAATGAAGCGGGCAAAAATATCGACTTGTCCATCGACATTGATTTACAGGTATTTGGCGAAAAACTTATGAGCGGTAAGCGGGGTGCCATTGTGGCTATCGAGCCCTCTACCGGTCAAGTGCTGGCTCTGGTTTCCTCGCCCGGATTCGATCCTCTACTACTTTCCGGAAAGAATCTCTCCGACAACTATCGTATATTACAAACCTCAGTGGACAAACCGCTCATAAACCGCGCGATTATGGGTACCTATCCGCCCGGCTCTACCTTTAAAGCAGCGCAAGGTGCTATGTTGCTCGGAGAAGGCATCATAACGCCCGATACACATTTCCCCTGTTATCGCGGCTATCCGCCGTTACACAATAAACCGGCTTGCCATGGGCACGCTTCGCCGCTTAGCATACAGTTTGCCATTGCCACCTCCTGTAACGCGTTCTTCTGCTGGGGCTTACGCAGTATGATTGACGATCGAAGCCGTTTCCCCTCTACACAAATCGCTTTCACCCGTTGGAAAGACGATATGGTAGATTTCGGCTTTGGCTACCGATTAGGTATAGATCTACCCGGAGAGAGGCGCGGCTACATCCCTAACAGCGAAGTATTTGATAAAATCTATAAGAAACACTGGAACAGCTCCACCATCATATCCGTTGCCATCGGTCAGGGCGAAGTGACCGCAACACCCTTGCAAATAGCCAATTTGGCGGCTACCGTTGCCAATCGGGGCTATTATTACAAACCCCATATTGTGCGAAACATCCACGGCGGCTCTATAGATACCGCCTATCTTCGCCGACACGTTACCTCCATCAACCGCACCGCGTGGAACACCATTGCGGACGGCATGCAGGATGCCGTGCTTATGGGTACCTGTAGGGGGGCCAATTTTGCACCGGGAGAAATTGTGGTGTGTGGTAAAACCGGTACTGCGCAGAACCCGCACGGACGCGACCACTCCGCGTTTATGGGCTTCGCTCCCAAGGATAATCCGCGCATCGCCATTGCCGTTTATGTGGAAAACGGCGGATTTGGTGCTACCAATGGCGTTCCCATTGGGCGACTTATGATGGAATACTATCTGAAAAAAGGCGAACTGAGCCCATATAGCCAAGCCTTGGCAGCAGAAATCGAAAAAAGACGTATCGCATATGGACAATCGTTCTAAACCGCGTCGCACCAAAACAAACGGCATCTTTGCCCGTATCGACCTGCCCTTGCTCGTCTGCTATATCCTGTTGATCATAATCGGCTGGATTGCCGTTTGTGGAGCCAGTTACGGATTTGATGTAGCGGCTCTGTTCTCGCTTTCCTCCCGACCGGTAATGCAACTCATCTGGTGGGGAATGAGCGTTGTGCTAATTCTCTTTATTTTGCTAATTGATAAGGACTTTTTCCCCACTTTCGCCCCTATTATCTATATAGCTTTCATCCTGTTGCTGCTCGTTACCCTTGGCGTGGCGCGTGATATCAAGGGGTCCCGCTCCTGGCTCGAGATAGGGCGTTTCAGCCTTCAACCCGCCGAATTTACTAAAGTGGCTACTGCTCTGATGCTTGCCTACGTGGGCAGCACCTATAAGTTTCGCTTCGATTCCCTCAAAGGTTATGCGGAAGTGTTTGCCATTGTGCTACTTCCCATGATCATTATTATCTTGCAGAAGGAAACCGGTAGCGCATTGGTCTATACAGCTTTCTTTGTGGCGCTCTACCGTGAGGGCTTTTCCGGCTACTTCCTCAGCATCGCTTTCCTAATGATATTCCTTTTTGTGGCGGTATTTTCCCTGAACGGCGTGATGTGGGGTGCTACCCGTGCCGATGTTTGGTTAGTGGCATCCGTTACGTTGCTGGCGGCGCTTCGGATGCTCTTTCTACTACAGAAGCGGCATCGCAAGGATTTCATCCGTCTGCTCTACGTAATTCCTGCGGCATACCTCCTCACACTCGTGCTCTCTTTCCTGATGCCGTTCGATTGGAGCTATACGGCTCTCTTTCTACTAGTACTATTTATCGGCTACCTCCTTTTCCTGGCCATTCGCTACGCCTCGCAGCGCTACCTGTGGACGGCTCTATTTGCCGGTGCTGTTTTGCTCTACTCGCTTTCCGTGGGGCAGGTATACAATCACGTGCTACAACCGCATCAACAGCAACGAATTGCCGTCGCCCTCGGGCTGAAGCAGGATATCCGCGGAGCCGGATACAACGTCAATCAAGCCAAAATTGCCATCGGGAGCGGTGGGCTGACCGGTAAGGGCTTTCTGAAAGGTACCCAGACGAAGTTGAACTACGTACCCGAGCAGGATACCGACTTTATCTTTTGCACTATTGCCGAAGAGTGGGGCTTTTTGGGCGCTTCGTTCCTTTTGCTTGTCTATTTTGCGCTGATTGTGCGGTTAGTCTATGTGGCGGAGCGACAACCCACCGCATTTGCCCGGATTTACGGCTATTGTGTGGCGGCGGTCATCCTCTTTCACGTCGCTATCAATGTAGGCATGGTGACCGGCTTAGTACCGGTGATTGGCATCCCGCTCCCGTTCATCAGCTACGGAGGCTCCTCCCTTTGGTCCTTTACGATTATGCTCTTTATCTTCCTTCGCTTAGATTCCGTCGGCAAAAGCAGATAACCCCGCCCGCCTTTTCTCTACTGATTTGCGCTGATCCACCCCAGCCGCGCCACTATCTCAGTGAAAGAGGTCCCCACCGCTACGCACCTTTGCACCTGTAATCCCCTTTCTTTCGCCCATCTGAACTTATCGGAGTTTATCCGAACTTATCCGAGGAGATCCGATAATTTCCGATAGACTCCGATAAACTCTGATTGGTTCCGATTCATTCCTATTCCCTCACCTCTTCCCTCCACCCATAATGTAGAACAACCCGTCTCCCACGGCGCACTCACTTCTCCTCACGGCACGTCCACCGCAGCGCACCTTCACGCTCTCATCTACCTACCTTCACGCTCTCATCTACCTACCTTCGCACTCTTATCTACCTACCCCCGCTCGCCATTTCTCTACTGATTTGCGCTGATCCACCCTTGCCCTGCCACTATCTCAGTGAAGGAGCTGCCCCACCGCTGCGCACCTTCACTCTCTCATCTGCACTCCTTCGCGCTCTCATCTGCGTACCTTCGCACTCTTTTCTACCTACCTTTACGCTTTCATCTACCTACCTTCGCCCGCCCTTTCTCTACTGATTTGCGCTGATCCACCCTTGCCGTGCCACCATCTCAGTGAAGGAGCCGCCCCACCGCAGCACACCTTTGCACTCTCATCTGCCTACCTTCGCACGCTCATCTGCGTACCTTTGCGCTTTCATCTACCTACCTTCGCCCGCCCTTTCTCTACTGATTTGCGCTGATCCACCCCGGCCGTGCCACCATCTCAGTGAAGGAGCCGCCCCACCGCAGCGCACCTTCACGCTCTCATCTGCGTACCTTCGCACTCTTTTCTACCTACCTTTGCGCTTTCATCTACCTACCTTCGCTCGCCATTTCTCTACTGATTTGCGCTGATCCACCCCAGCCGTGCCACCATCTCAGTGAAGGAGCTGCCCCACCGCTGCGCACCTTCGCACTCTCATCTGCATACCTTCTCGGTATTTTGTACATAGCGGCTCTACAAATCCTTTTAATGATTTGTACAAATCATTAAAACGATTCATACAAATACTTTAAACGGTTTATATAAATCCTTTAAACGATTTATAGAGTAGGTATAGATAAATGATCAAGAACGTATGTAGGAAGGGGCAATAAGATGCGTAGAAACCAGTATAAAGGTACGCTGCAAGGGGGGGGAGCGTCCGAACCGTAGGCGCGAGGGTACGCAGATAGGGTAGCAAGTATCGGAGCCGTATGCGCAAGGGTACGCAGATAGGGTAGCAAGGTTCGGGTGCCGTACACGCGAGGGTACGCAGATAGGGTAGCAAGCATCGGAGCCGTATGCACGAGGGTACGCAGATAAGGTAGCAAGCATCGGAACCGTACGCACGAGGGTACGCAGATAGGGCGACAAGCTTCGGGTGCCGTATGCACGAGGGTACGCAGATAGGGCGACAAGCTTCGGGTGCCGTACGCGCGAGGGTACGCAGATAGGGTAGCAAGCATCGGAGCCGTACGCACGAGGGTACGCAGATAGGGCGGGCTCTGCTCGGTTCTGTAATCACGCATCAGCGTGCAGTTCGGCTCCCCTCTACAGAGAAAAAAAAGAGTCGATGGGCGCATTTTATTGTTTGGATAATATTTTTTCTGTATATTTGGGGAAGTGAAGGGAGCATCGCCGCTCCGGTTGCCGCTTCCCAAATGGGAAAGAGCTCTGCGCCAATAAGGAAGAGCGCCGTGCGTCAACGAGAATAGGCGCGGCATACCGAGGAACAAAGCGTGGGTGCCCCGGACACGGAAATGAAGTGAGGAAGATAAGTAAAACAGAAAAAAGTAATCAAACAGGAAAAGAGACTATGAACAATTCATCGAAATTTGCACTCGGAAGTGCCATCGGTATCGCTATCGGAACCGCAATAGGCTATCTGCTGAACAGGGATAATCGTCGTCAATTGGTGGACAATGTACGTGGTGTAGCGGACAAAACGCGCGATAGCGTTGTGGAAGGCTACTACGAAGCCAAGGAAAAGTACTACGAATTACGCGACAAACTGAAACGCGAAGGCGCCGATTTTGTGGAAGAAGCGGAAGACTTCGTTGAAGAAAAGGCGAAAGACGGTAAGAAAGCAGCCGAAGAGCTGAAGGATAAAGCTGCGAACAAATTGAAGGACGCAGCAGATAAAAAGTAAGCAGTAGAGGCAAGGGAACAGGGGCTCCGCCCCGCACATCCGCACGGATGCAAGTCCGCGAGCGGTATGGGGTGCGGAATAGGCGGGGCTGTTGTTCGCTGCTTTTCCGCAATCAACGTATGACCGACAATCAGTTTAGCTTCAATTCGTTCTTTGAGCATTTTGTCGAATGGGTAAAGGCTACTATAAAGAATAGCTCTTTCAGATTGGTGGGAGCCGCTCGGAAAATAGTGAATAAGGCACTGTTTCTGATGCTCTTACTGCTCTTTGTTCCGGTAATTCTGATTCTGCTCGCGCTTTCGCTCGGGTGGGGGTTCAGTTCGTGGCTACATACCACGCCTGGAGTGGGGTTCCTTATGGCGGTAGCCGCCTTTGTCGTGCTCTTTTTTATCATTTGGCTCGTAATACTTGCTTGCGTGAGAGCGAAATGGGCTAAATCGTTGGAGCACTTTTTGGAACGAATGGCCAAAATAGATAAAATAAGACCCCAAAACGGATTGGGTATCAACGAGAAACCCTTCGATACGCAAGAGGAGCCGAAAGAGCGAAACGAGTTCCAAACGAATGAACCTACCGACTCCCAAACGTACCGGCAATAAGGCAAAAGCATATGGCGAAAAGGGAAAACGTATTTAAACGATTTGAAAACGAAAAGCAGCTGGCGGCGGAAGCCTACAAGCTCGCTTCCGTCAATCTGCGTGAGGATTTTGACCATCTTAACGATAAAAGTCTGAAAGAAATGGTCAGTATAGCCATGCACGACGGCACTATCTCCAAAGGGTCGGCTGCATACAAGGTTTTGGCCTTCTTCGGGCTGAACAAAGGTACGGACACTTCAAACACACTACAGGAAAGAAAGTCGGGCGGAACACTGCTTCCCAACTGGATTTCGTTGCCCATTAACCTCATCACAAAAAGCGGAGTGGGCGGTTTGTTGGTAGATATTGCAAAACCCGTATTGGTGGGGCAGAGCATAGCTTTGGGGCGCCGACTGCTGCTCAGCGGATTGAAGAGTCTAAACCCTTTTTCTAAACGCCGTCGCAAGCGTAAAAAGTAACCCCACGCAGGGTTACCGCTTTTAGCCACTTACGGCGGCACCGAGGGAACGTGGTTCGGTATAATTTACTACCTTTGCCCTCCTGAAGAGCATTTGATAAAGAGATATATACTTATGGCTAAAGAAAAGAGCAAGGAAACCGAGACGAAGGAAGTGATCTCGCGCGGTGAAAAGTTTTTCGAACGGCATGCCAGCCTGCTGATGTGGATCCTTTTGGGAATCGTTATTGTGGCATTCGGCATATGGGCTTACGTACAATATGTGCACAAGCCGCGTTTGGAACGCGCCAACGAGGCACTCTACGTGGCGGAAGATCAGTTTATTGCCGGAGGCGATAGCACCGTGCTGAAAACTCCCGGTATAACCGATCGGGGTGTGCTCGCCATTATCGATAAGTATTCTGGGACTAAAGCGGCTAATCTGAGCCACTTGTACGCCGGTGTGGCTTATTACGATTTGGGTCAGTTCGATAAGGCTCTCGAACAACTGAAAAAGTTCAACGCAAAGGACGATATGATTGCGCCCAGCGCCGTGCGCCTGATGGGCGATTGCTGCGTACAGCTCGATAAATTGGACGAAGCCGTTAAGTACTTCGAACAAGCCGCAAAAATGGCTGATAACGAGGTCGTTTCGCCTATTTGCTTGATTAAGGCGGGGCATGTGTACGAAACACAGAAAAAATACGATAAGGCGCTCGCCGCTTACCAGACCGTGCGCGATAAGTACTATACCGCTCCCGAAGCTACGCAGGTGGAAGGCGATATTGCACGCGTACAGCTCCTCGCCGGGAAATAAAAGTAGGGATGAACGAACCTAACGTAGCCCAGGTACCCGCCTCCTACACGCTTCGGTACAAAAAGCCCGAGGCGTTGCGCGTGGCGGTGGTGTATGCGCATTGGAATAGCGATATTACCGAGCCGCTCAAAGAGGGTGCTGTGGACGCATTCCGCCAAGCCGGCATACCTACGGACCAGATCCGCGTAATTACCGTACCGGGCGCATTTGAACTTACGTATGCCGCGGCTCGCCTGCTTCAAGCCAAAGAGGCGTATGATGCCGTGGTGGTGCTGGGATGCGTTATTCGTGGCGAAACAACCCACTACGACTGTATTTGCAATAGCGTGACGCAAGGCATTACCGAGTTGAACCTTTGTGGCACCGTACCGGTACTATTCGGCTTAGTGACTACCGAAAACAAACAGCAGGCAATCGATCGCAGCGGTGGCAAATACGGTAATAAAGGTACCGAAGTGGCAGTATCCGCCCTACAGATGATTGACGTTGCTTGTTTATTATCAAAAAAGTAGTACCTTTGTATTCGCTTCCGTGTGGGAAGCATAAGCAAAAAGCGCATTGCGCAAGCGCGTAGGGGCAGTTGCCAGAGTGGCCAATTGGACTTGACTGTAAATCAAGCGGCGTCAGCCTTCGGTGGTTCGAATCCATCACTGCCCACAACGCTAACTTGAGCTCGCTTTGCCTATACAAACAGAAGATTCCTTCGTACGCGGAAGTAGCTCAGTTGATAGAGCATCAGCCTTCCAAGCTGAGGGTCGCGGGTTTGAGCCCCGTCTTCCGCTCAAAGTGTACTTTATCCCTACTGATTTCCCCTTTTGAGATAAAGAAGCTTTTGCCCGGATGGTGGAATCGGTAGACACGAAGGACTTAAAATCCTTTGGCTATTGCAGCTGTGCGGGTTCAAGTCCCGCTTCGGGCACCAAACAACATTCTCCAGCACCGCACGTTCTATTCGCAGTTGCGTGCGCCCAAATTTCCTACAGGCACCAAACAACATTCTCCAGCACCACCCAGGCCGTAATTGCTGTTGCCGGCTGTGTTCTTGCTCCAGGCGTAAATACGCATTCTCCAGCACTGCGCAGGCCGTAATTGCTGTTGCCGGCTGTGTTCTTGCTCCAGGCGTAAAATACGCACTCTCCAGCACCACGCAGGCCGTAAATGCTGTTGCCGGCTGTGTTCTTGCTCCAGGCGTAAAACAACGCATTTTCCAGCACCGCGCAGGTCGTAATTGCTGTTGCCGGCTGTGTTCTTGCTCCAAGCTTAAAATACGCATTCTCCAGCACCACATCGATCGCAGTCATAGCTACTTGAGACTTGCTCCATACACAAAACAACGCATTTCCATATTTACAATGGTCTTATTTGCAGTTGAGTAGGCTGAAATCTCTAATAAGCACAACCACGCATATTCCCGTATCCACCGGTCAATATTGCTGCTACTGGATTTGAATCTTACACCAGGCGCAAAACAATACACCTTCCTGCATCGCACTAGTAGAACCACACACACCAAACACACGTGTACGCATCCTCACTTTGTACGCTACACGTTGATGGCCACCATCCGCGCGGCTTGTGCATACCTTTTGGCGTATTTCCACTCCTACAACTCTAACCGATCTGATCCGGTATTACCATACATTTCCATTACAAATAATCGTTTAGACCGGTACGCACACGGTTATTTTGCGGCTCTTTGTCAAACCCGATCAGCGTAAAATCAAAGGTTACCCGAGCAAATCCGAATTTATCGGAGTTTATCAGAGCATATAATAACTTACCTGAATTTATCAGAACTTATCAGAGTTAATCCGATAGCTTCCGCTCACTTCCGATAGCCTGCGATTAGCTCCGATGGATTGCCTCTGCAACGTGGGATACTCGCACGCTTAACAGAGGAGTGGGTGCGTATATCAGTGCCGTTTTGCATCAAGGTAGCACGGCTACGGCATCACTACAGCGTATTTTGCCTTGGGTGGCATGCCTATGTAGTACAGAGTCGCGAAAGTGTGTGAATATGAATGCTTCCTCTGTAATCGGGCGAAACTCCACCACAAATGGAGACTAACAGTACCCGGGCGAAATGAATGGGCGTAGTGGCGGTTATTTATCGGCGAGGTAGCCGAAGTCGTTGAGCATTGAGTCGTTGCTGCGCCAATCGGTGGCAACACGCACGAACAGATCGAGGCGGATATGTTTATCAAAGAGTTGCTCCAACGTTTTACGCGATGCCGTGCCAAGCTTTTTGATTGCCTTTCCGCCGTGCCCGATGATAATGCCTTTTTGGCTCTCGCGCTCAACGATGATCACCGCTTCAATATCTATCCGGTCCGCTGCTTCCTTAAAGGCGGTCACCTCTACTTCCACGGCATACGGAATCTCCTCTGCGTAGTAGCGGAGCGCCTTACCGCGGATTACCTCACTGACAAAGAAGCGTACCGGCCGATCGGTCAGTTGATCTGCTTCAAAGTAGCGCGGAGCTACAGGGAGCAGCTCGCAGATCCGCTTTTGTAGCGGCTCGATGTTAAATCGATTGGTAGCCGATATGGGTAAGATTTCGGCTTCGGGCAGTAGGGCATGCCATTGCTCCACCAATTCTCCGAGACGTTGATTATCGGAGAGGTCTATTTTATTGACCAACACGATAACCGGAACTTTCGCTTTGGCTACATGCTGGATAAAGTCGAGGTTTTTCTCCGGTTTCTCCACTACATCGGTCACGTAGAGGATGATATCGGCATCGCTTAGGGCAGATTCGGAAAAAGCGCGCATCCGCTCCTGAAGCAGGTAGCCGGGCTTGACCACCCCCGGGGTATCGCAATAGACGATTTGCATATCGTCCGTATTGACAATACCGATGATGCGGTGACGGGTAGTCTGACTTTTAGGCGTAACAATAGAGAGCTTCTCGCCCACGAGCAGATTCATCAGCGTGGATTTGCCCACGTTGGGATTGCCCACTATGTTTACGAAGCCGCTTTTGAAGCCTTCGTCACTCATATTGTCGCGCGTTTTTGTTGTGTGCGGGTTTCTATTTCTCGCCTGCCGTGTAGCCCCAAACGAGGTATACGGCACCCCACGTATAACCGGCGCCAAAGGAGGTAAGTATCAGCTTATCGCCTTTTTTCAGCTTCGGTTCCCATTCGGTAAGGCAGATGGGTATGGTAGCACTACTTGTGTTGCCGTACTTTTGAATATTGATCATCACCTTTTCCTTAGGGACGCCCAGCATACGCGTTACCATATCGATGATGCGCAGGTTGGCTTGATGGGGTACAACCCAAGCGATATCCTCCTTGGTTAATCCGTTGCGTTCCATCAGCTTGCGGCAGCTTTCCTCCATTCCTTTTACGGCATGTTTGAATACGTGTTGCCCGTCCTGAAGGACAAAATGTTCGCGCCGAGCAACCGTTTCCGCCGTTGCGGGGCTTACCGAGCCTCCGGAAAGCATAATCAGATGCTCACGGCCAATTCCATCGGTACGGAACAGAGCATCGGTAACGCCGATGGGTTCTTCGCTCTCTTGTGCTTCGAGCAGTGCGCATCCGCTACCATCCCCAAAAAGAGGAAGGGTTTGCCGATCCGTAAAATCTACTGCCGACGACATCTTCTCCGTAGCAACCACGATGAGCCGTTTGTACCGCCCCGAGCGTATGTAATTGGCACCCGTTTCCAAGGCGTACAGCCAACTGGGGCATGCACTGACCAAATCAAACGTGAGTGCATTCCGACAACCTGTTTCGTATGCCACAATCGAGCTGGTGGTAGGAAAATGGTAGTCCGCCGTATTGGTAGCTAAAATCACACCTTCCACGGAAAGCGGATCGATGCCTGTTTTGCTCAACAGAGATTGAACCGCCTTGATGGCGAGGTAGGAAGCTCCCTTACCGGGCACTTTAAGAATGCGACGTTCCTTGATCCCCACACGTGAGGTGATCCATTCGTCGCTGGTGTCCACCATCTGCTCTATATCGGAATTGGTCAGCTTATCTTCAGGGAGAAAGCTGGCCACGCCTGTAATCACGGCGTGCGTTGTTTGTGGCATTTCGTTCGCTTTAAAAGTGTTTTTCAGTTTGTTCGGAATAAATTAATCAGCTCACGGAAACTTGTTCCGATGATTGCATTCCCATTCCGAAAGAGGAGGGATCCGATCAACGATTACTCTTCTTCCTTTTCAATTGCCAACTGACCACGATAGTAGCCACATTCGGGGCATACGGTGTGGTAAATGTGCCAAGCACCGCAGTTGGGGCATTTGGCTATGGTAGGCATTGCGGCTTTGTCGTGTCCGCGGCGTAAGCGTGTTCTGGTGTGTGATTGTCTTCTTTTAGGATGTGCCATATCTCAGTTTCTATCTGCTTTTTCTATTCGTTTTCTTACTTATCTGTTTGTAGCAAGGCGCACGGAGCGCGTTATTCTTCTTCCGGAGGCGTATCGGTTAACAAGGTTCCGCGCTGTTTGCGTTCCTCTTCCTCCTGACGCGCGTAGTAGCGCATGCTATCGGCATTGCATTCGCCGTCGGCGTGCACCCGCTTCATCGGTATGGAAAGAACCGCCAACTGGTAGAGCAGGTCGTCCAATTCCAAGACCGGTTCGTCGCGCGATACGATCAGCTCCTCATCGCCGTCCAAATCGGTTGTTTCACCGAACCGAACCACAAAGGGGAAGGTGGCTTCAATGGGCAGGTTCAGATCGTCCGCACACCGGTCGCATATTGTTTTTACGAATCCCGTGAGCCGAATCTCAATCTTGAACACATTGCCCGTGCGCTCCCCTTCTACCAGAGCCTCCACGCTGCCTCCGTATAGGTCGAAAGGATTTTCCCGAGCAAAGACCGCATCCTCCAAAGCAAATTGCTCGGAGAAGTGCCCTTGCGGCAATCCGCTCAGCACGAGCCTGTTCTTATTACCCTTCATCGTCCTTTACCGACCTTTCAATAGGCAAACCCCCCTATCCGTTCCTCACATAGATCGGTAAATAGGGGTTCTTACCGCTATATTCGGTGCAAAGGTAGTAAAATAATGAAGAAAGACACATTTATGCTCCCTCCTCACCACCTTTTTATTACCGATGCCAACTGCCACAACAGGGAAACGTACTTTCGCGTCTACCCCTAAAAGAGGCACTTCGGAGAGGAACGGTGCAAAGGTAGCACATCGCTTCCCCCGTAAGTGTATCGAAACGTATTAAACTGTATCGAAGTGTATCGAAACGTATCCTAACGTATCAAACTGTATCGAAACGTACTAAACTGTATCGAAGTGTATCGAAACGCATCCTAACGTATCGGAGTGCACTGCCAAGAGGCAATGCACTCCAAATACCTTTTCTCATATTCGTTTTACTACCAAGTGTAGGCAAAACCTACCGATACGTTCATTCCGTTATACTCGTTGAAGTGCTGATAATCCAATCCGAGCAGCAGGTTCCAACGGTGCGTAGTAAAAAAGCGCGCGTGCATACCTGCACCCAAAAAGAAACCTTTTACGCCTTCTTCTATCGATTTGTTGCCACTTTTCATAACTGTGGCCGCTCTTCCGTATCCGAGCATTGCCCTGGGAGTTAGGGCGATTGTGGGGAAGCACCATGTAAATGAGGGACCAACTGCCAAATGGGAGATATTGGTTGTAGCGGTAACTTTATACTCGTTGTAGTAAGCACTATGCGCATAGGTAGTACCGCCAAACGAAAGGGCAATACCAAAGCCGCTTTTGCCTATTCCAAAGTTAAAGTCGGCGGGATTGAAGCCCGTTCCGACACTGCTTTCGAAATCGGTTGCCATACCGAGGTTTAAACTGTAATAGCTAACGCGGGACGCATTGCGCAAGGGGGTATGGAGCTGCACGCTACCGCGAACGATTTTCTTCACGTCACCTATCGGATAAACAAAACGACTCCCGTCACCGGTCTCAAAGGTGAGCGTCTTTCCCGGCTCTTCCTCTACAATTCTACCCTTCAAAACGGAGCCGTTTTGAAGATGAATTTCGTCCACCGTTCTGTTCTGTGCCCATGCGGCTGAGCCGGCGAACAAAACAAACATCACGCTCGTAAAGAGCAAAATGCGCAAATACTTAGTCGCTTTCATAATTTCTGTGTGCTATATGGACTGTACTTTAAATTGAAGTGGGCGAGCGCGGCCCGAAACACTTAACTCGCTCGTGGTGAGCATTAACCGCTGATTCCCCCGTGTATGAAGCCGATTACCCCGCGTGTGAAAGAAATAGCAACGACAACAAGGCGTATTTGCCCTGCCATTCCTCCGATGAGTAGCCATAATGACATCAACTACCGCTGTATTCATACACAAAAGCATCTCTTTCTGCGTACAAAGATACAAAATAATCCAAATAACCCTATAAAATTATCACCCATTCGCTCACACCTAACGATATATTGAAGTAAGTAAAGGAAATGATCGGATAACCCTCCCGAGCTTTCCCTAAAAGTATAGACTTTTCTTAATTTCCTTGCACCTTGTAACCTTACAAAAATACCCCTGTTTGGGAGTATGTGAATGTAAAGTTCCCTAATATTTTGCCTTATGTGTGGTTTAAGATAGTTTTTTCAGACAAAATAACTACATTTGCGACGCGTTGCTACGAGTACACCAGTGGTGTGTACGAAACAAGCGATAGAATGGGTTTAGATTGAGGAAAGAAGATTACAATAAAAGGAAAAAGTTATGAGAAAACTATTACTTTTTGTCGGCACTTTTGTTGCTATGGTGCTGACACTCTGTGCGCAAGAGCAACCTGCCATCAGTACAACCGAATACGTCGAACTGACAGTGGCTCCCGAAGCAAAGGATTTTAAAGTGGATATTATTACCACAGAATTAAATCCCGTTATTATAGATTGGGGCGATGGCTCCGACGTAGAATCCGTAAAACCATTTAAGGAAGGGATGACCAATCGTCTTAAGCATACATTTGCATCTGTATCTCAGGAAAAACGTACTATTAAGATAGATGCCGTAAACTTGCTATCGTTGGTTATCAACTTCGCTGAGAAAAATTGCGTGGGTGTTGGTACGTTTGTGGCACCCAAGTTAGAGGTGTTTGACGCCGGTTTCTATAGTAATTTCAAGGAAAGTGAAGCAGACTTTTCACATTGTTCCGAGTTGAAAACGCTTAAACTGAAAACTCCGAATAAAAACACATATTTAGGCAAACTCCCTAAACTGGTCAATTTAGAGATTACATCCGATATTGATTGGACCATTTATAGACCTGTTTCTTGTGTAGAGTGGCACACGCTTGATTTGAATGATTTCCCAGCTCTGGAGACCCTGAATATATCCGATCAGATGATTGATGTTCTTCAAGTACCCGAAGAGGGCATGCCCTCCCTGAAGTCGCTGGAATACACAGGGAACGAAACATATAAAGCCGAAAATCTCAGAAAACTTACGGAAAGTACTACACTGACGTGTGTTAATGTACAAGGAAACTATCTCAGCCCGGAACAGCTTCCGCAAATGAATCCGAAGGTTACCTACACAAAACAGTATGGGGATGGTTTTAGTGTGCAACAAAGCATCGCATTTGTTTCGCCAAGCGCAGCTATAAACGGACGCACCGTTGATATGAAGTATCTGAATACAATTTCCCGTCAGTTTGGGGAGGGAGATCCAGTAAAAACGGATATCAAATGGTACTACGTCATTAAAGAAAAAGACAAAGAAGACCAGGTTGCTGAAATACCGACAACAGCCTATACCATTGAAGATGGCTTTACAACGTTTAAAGAAGAAGCCTTCAAGAATGGCGCCACAGAAATCATGGTATGCGCAGGAATACGCAATGAGTTGTTCCCGGAGTTATCTTATGAGGATGACGAGGCGCTTCTCTATACCAATTACTTGACGATTACTAACACCGATCCGGTTGAAAAAGTAGCTATCACAATTACGCCAAGTGAAAATGGCTATATTGATGTAATTCATGGCTTCGAAGATCTTAAAAGCGGAGACGAAGTGAACAAGGGAAGCAAGATTACAATAATAGTAACTGCCAAGGATAACTACAAAGTGGCTTCCGTAACAGTGGGGGATAAAGTGTACGAAGAAGACGAGTTAGTTGTAAATGAATCGGGAGAAGTTGTTTTAGAGGATGTAGAAATCACGGCTCCGACAACGATAAGTGCTCTTTTCCGCGATAAAACAGTAGCCACCTACGCAGTAACCTACAGCTTCCCGGACGAAGTGGCAGGCAAAGTAACCGCTACAGTGGATGGCGCTGCCTACGAAAGCGGAAAGCCGGTTGAAGCCGGAAAGAAAGTGGTTTTCACCTATGCAAAGGGCGACTCCAAATGGGCTGTTGAAAGCTGGACGGTAGACGGAAAGGCAGTTGAAGGTACAAAGGATAAGGATACCTTCGAGCTGACCGTAGAAAAGGATGCCACAGTAGGTATGACCCTGTACAATCATGCAGAACAGATTGCCGACAATCAGATTGCCGTACGTCTGATCAACAACGGAACAATTTTGGAAGTAAGTGGCATTGCTGAAGGAACTCAGGTATCTCTCTACGATGCGGCTGGTCGAGAATTGCTTACCACTACGGAACACCGTATCAATGTAACCGCTCTTGCGGAAGGCATCTATATGGTACGTGCTCTTGATCAGGTTGTCAAGGTGGTAAAATAAGTCGGATCGAAACGACAATGTTTGTGCAAGGGAGGGAGTGCAGCGGCACTTCCTCCCTTTGCTTTTTGTGCTCTCGCTCTTTAAGGAGATTTGTGCCGTGCTGCAATAGGTATATAAGTTCCGGTGGATAGGTATATACCTTTTGTGCGAAACTTATATACCTTTTGGAGCAAACTTATATACCTATTGATGCTGTTCGGAAGTAGGTCGGATTGACCATGTGGCGCGTCAAAGTGTCGTTTTTTCATACAAAATATCGGTTTGGCATATATATTGCATTATAGAGGTAGAGAGGTGCCCGAGCACCTCGGTAGAAAGAGACGGAAACAACGTACCGAAAAGGGACAAATAAACGCGTAAGAACGCAATAGAAATATAATAACAGTATGAAAATCAAACCATTAGCAGACCGAGTTCTGATCAAACCGGACAAAGCAGAAGAAAAGAGTGCGGGTGGCATCATCATCCCCGACAGCGCAAAAGAAAAGCCCCTCAAAGGCAAAGTGATAGCCGTTGGTAAAGGAACCAAGGACGAAGCCATGGAGCTGAAGGAAGGCAACGAAGTGCTTTACGGTAAATATGCCGGTACGGAAATTGAAATAGAAGGCGAAAAGCTCATGATTATGCGACAAAGTGACGTACTCGCCGTTTTGAACTAATCATCGCAAGCAAAAACAAAAACATTCATTCAAAGCAATTAAAGCAATGGCAAAAGAGATAAAATTTGATGTAGAAGCGCGCGATCTCCTGAAGAAAGGGGTCGACGAATTGGCTAATGCCGTCAAGGTTACCTTAGGCCCGAAAGGCCGGAACGTCATTTTGGCAAAATCTTACGGTGCGCCCCAAATCACCAAGGACGGTGTTACGGTGGCAAAGGATATCGAGTTGGACTGCGCCTTCGAAAATATGGGGGCTCAGCTGGTTAAGGAAGTCGCTTCCAAAACCAACGAAGATGCCGGTGACGGTACCACAACCGCTACGGTTCTGGCTCAGAGCATTATCAATGTAGGGCTGAAAAACGTAACCGCCGGTGCTAATCCAATGGAACTCAAGCGCGGTATTGATAAAGCGGTAGCCGCCGTGGTAAAGGATATCGCTAAGCAGAGCAAAGCTGTAGGCAAAGATCTGAAGCGTATTGAGCATGTAGCGAAGATTTCTGCCAATGGCGACGAAGAAATCGGTACCCTCATTGCTCAGGCAATGGAAAAGGTGAACAAGGAAGGGGTTATTACCGTGGAAGAAGCCAAGGGAACCACTACCGAAGTTCAGGTGGTTGAAGGTATGCAGTTCGACCGCGGTTACATCTCGCCCTACTTCGTTACGGATACGGAAAAGATGCAGTGCGAAATGGAAAATCCGTATATCCTTTTGTACGATAAAAAGATATCTGTAATTAAGGATTTCCTCCCCTTGCTCGAAAAGAGCCTGCAAACCGGTCGCCCGCTACTCATTATTGCCGAAGATATTGATAGCGAAGCACTCGCTACTTTGGTAGTAAACCGCTTGCGCGGAGGCTTGAAAGTGTGCGCCGTTAAGGCTCCCGGATTTGGCGATCGGCGTAAAGAAATGCTACGCGATATAGCCGTTTTGACCGGTGGCACCGTGATCAGCGAAGAAACTGGTCTGACGCTCGAAATGACCACTATCGATATGCTCGGTCAGGCCGAAAAGGTTACCGTTGACAAGGATAATACCACCATCGTAAACGGATTGGGCAAAAAGAAGGACATTAACGAACGTGTAGCCCAAATTAAGGCTCAAATTGAAAATACCACGAGCGACTACGATCGCGAAAAGCTGCAAGAACGTCTGGCTAAATTAGCCGGTGGCGTAGCAGTGCTCTATGTGGGTGCCGCCAGCGAAGTGGAAATGAAGGAAAAGAAGGATCGTGTGGACGATGCACTCAGTGCTACCCGTGCCGCTATCGAAGAAGGAACCGTGCCCGGGGGCGGTATCGCTTACATCCGCGCTACTAAGGTTCTGGAAGGACTTAAGGGCGAAACGGACGACGAAACTACCGGTATTGAAATAATCAAGCGTGCTATTGAAGAGCCGCTTCGCCAGATTGTGGCCAATGCAGGTAAGGAAGGCGCCGTTATTGTTCAGAAGGTTAAAGAATCCGATGGCGACTTTGGCTACAACGCACGCACCGATAGCTTTGAACATTTAAGCACTTCGGGCGTAATTGATCCTGCCAAAGTGGCACGCGTAGCTTTGGAAAATGCCGCATCCATTGCCGGTATGTTCCTCACAACTATGTGCGTAATTGCCGATAAGAAGGAAGAAAAATCAGATGCCGCCGCAGCAGCCGCTGCCGCAGCTATGGGTGGAGGCATGGGCGGAATGATGTAATATCGCCCTGCAGAACACAAAATGCAGAGAAAAAGGGGTGACGGACTGTCCGTCGCCCCTTTGCTTTATATCAAAATATTCCCTATTTCTAAAACGTTTCGTTCCGAAAAAGATGAAAAAGTTAGGAGAGGAAGGAGGCATCGAAGCCGAAGGGAAGCAGGTAGGCATTATCCTCGAGGATAAGCGCATCTTTCTCTCCGGGGAGAATGATGCGTATAGGCGTGTGGTAACGGGCACTCGTTTCGAGGATAACCTGTCGGCATCCTCCACAGGGAGCTGCCCGATTGGCGCGCTTATCTCCGGCAAAAGCCACTACCAGTAGTTCTTTTACCGCTTTATCGGGGTAGGTGGCTCCGGCGTGAAAGAGCGCATTGCGCTCGGCACAGATGCCTAATGGATAGGAAGCATTCTCCTGATTACTACCGGTGATAATGGTGCCATCCTCCAGCCGCAGGGCGGCTCCGACGGAAAAGTGGCTGTAAGGCGCATACGCTTTGCGAGCCGCCTCAATAGCGGCATCCTCCAATTGGCGCAGGGCATCATCGAATTCTTCGCGCGGAAGAATACGATAGTTAATGGGCAACTGTTCCTTTTTCATATTTGGTTAGAATTTAATACCCAATGAGAGTGTTGCGGTGAAATCACGTTGCCGAAGATTTATTGCTTCCGGAGCCGTAACGACCGCATTTCCACTATTGTTATAGATGGTTGGGAAGGTATATACCTTGCTTTTTTGGTTGCTCCACACAAGCGCCAGATCGGTATAGAACCGCTTTGTGATATAGCCTCCCAGCCCACAAGTGACTGCGCTTATGCCACGCTTCATCTCGAAATGGGGAATTGTTCCCGAAACGGCCATAATGCTTCCGCCTTCGCTGTTCGTTTTGCCCATTGCATCGATGTCCTTTGATGGCGCGGATTGTACCATATAACCGAGCCGAATCGCCAAACGGGATATCGGTTTTACCTCTACGCCGGCACGGAAAGTGTGCGCTGCAAGGTAATGTTTGGAAATAGCATTATTGTCAAACGATAGCGGCCCCTCGTCATCGGAAAGATGCATCATACTGTAGGGCGTAACGGAGTAATCCAAACTAATCAAACCGTAATTCTTGTAGGTGTAGGCGATGCCGAGCGATGCCTTCATCGGGGTCATCAAATTGTACACATAGTAGGCATTTTGGGGCGTTTGGGCATCATAGTACCATTCCTTTTCAGGGAGGAGATTGCCGTTTTTATCTACACCTTGCGAGTAGCGCGAGCTTCCGGCTGCATCGAACCTATCGGTCAATCGGTAGAAAGTGGGGGATTCGAGGGCAAAACCGAGGCGCAATCCGTCCGTAGGCCTACCGATCATCCCGACGGAGAAAGCGAACCCATCGCCACGTGTAAAGAGTTGGTTCCTCAAATTGAGATAATCGTTAAACGGGAACGACTCGTTGTATTCACTTTGGTACCTCATAGAGGTGGTTACGTACCTTAGGGAAAATCCGGTGTAGATAAGGTCCTTAAAGTTAAAGCCGAACGAAAAATCGTAGTTGCGCGAACAGCCCGATTCGGAAAACTGTAGCTTCGAATTGGCGGGGCCGTAGGGAAGATATTTGCCTTGCGACTGGTCGTAGTACTCATAGGCGGATGCATAATAAGGCCCGTAGGCATCCTGTTTTGCGGAGGTCCATCCGCTTTGATAACCCAAAACAGCTAACCACGATGCCGGAGTATTATAGGGATCGTATCCGTTACGGGGCCAAAAATCGTCTTTTGCCATACCATCCGGTGTGCAGGCGGCGGTGTAATCGGCTAAAGAGTAGTCGGTTGGTCTGCCCGAAGCGATGCTTACGCCTCGGTTGTATAGGTAGCTTTGGTTCATATTGAAGGCAAAGTTGAAAGAGTTATCGCTACTGCGATCAAAAAAACTTGCCACAATGCCCACTTGCCCGGAGTGAAATCCGCTCTTTTTATTAGTAGATTCCCTATCGAACCACTGTGCATTCACGTTCCTCGAATTAACGTTCATAGTGTAAAGGAACTCCGAATTGTGGAAAACAGCGGTAGCCGCCGGATTGTAAGCAATAGCGGATAGATCGCCGCCCAAAGCGGTAAAAGCGCCAGCCAACGCCTGATAGCGCGCCGAACCGGCAAGCCCTGTTTGACTCAATCGGAAAGCATCTGTTTCGCTCTGTGCTTGCAGCGAAAGCGCGGAGGCCAGCAGCAACGCGGGAATAGCTATATAGAATCGGGATAACTTCATGGTTTTTGTATATAATCTATGTGTTGACGTTTCAGTTGTTTGCGGCCGTAACCGGCATTAAAACAGTTACGACCGCAAAAAGTTCACTTATCGTCCTCTGTGTCCACCGGATGAAGAGGAACTACTTGACGGACTGCTGCTTCGTGATGGTGCAGAATAACTGCCGCTTGACGAACTGCTGCTGCGCGACGGCGCCGAATAGCTTCCGCGTCCGCTATCGCTACTCCGGTAGGAAGAGCTCGATGATCGGCTCGAACTGCGTGACGGCGCGCTATAGGAGCCTCTGCCGTAAGAGCCTCTGTCATAGGAGGAAGAGCGCGAAACACGTGAATCGGAGCTTCGGTAGGTCCGGTCCGGTTCGCTGCGGTATACCTGACCGCGGCTAATTCCATCGTATCGACCGCGTTGTGCGTTACCGCGTTCGATTACTCTGCCCCGGTTTTGTTCGATATCTCGTCCTTCGTTTACGCCACGATTGGTGCTTCCGGCGCGATCGTAGCTATTATCGCGTTCCGAGCGGCTTTCGGCACTATATCTGCCTCTTCCGCTATTTCGATCCCGATATGTTCGATCACTGATGTAGCGGTCGTTATCGGTAGTGCGATTTTCAGGATTACTCCAGTAGGTTCCGCGGTCGTATCTGCCGCGTCCCAAGCTATTATCGGCCTTTTCGTCCCGTCCGCGTGTTTGCGACTGGTTATTTTGCGGATAGCCTTGTGTGCCGGTGTCTCTGCCGCGACGTATACGGTTGTTTTCAGTATAGGCATCGCTATGGCCACGTCCATTGGCATAGTAGTTTCGGCTGTAGCTTCGGTCGAAGTAGCGCCCCGAATAGGGATCGTAGCCGCCGCCGTTCCAATATCCATCCCGGTAGCCGTCTCTATAGCCGTTGTAGTATCCGTTGTTCCATGAATAGCCAAATCCGAATCCGTACCCCGAGTACCCCCACCAGGGATCGTAATAGCCGCCCGGATAGCCAAAGGGCCGGCGCGGGTAACGCCACGCCGTGTAAAACCACGGATCATAGAAGAACCACGGATCGTACCAAGCATCATACCACGGGTAGTACCATGAGTTATAGCCGTATCCCGGATAGAGGTTAATGGTTACGTTGCCGTTATATCCGTAATAATCGTAGTTGTAATCGTAGTCGTATGCCCCATAGCCGTAGCGATCGTTATCGATAATGACTACCACATTACCGTCGCGCGAATCGGTTATGATGGTTGCGGGGTCGTGGAAGCGTGCTATTCGTGATGAATAGGTACCAGCAAGACGCTGCTTTTTACCATACTTATTTTTGCCGAACGCATAGCCGCGTTTGAGCTGATTTTTATCGGTTCCGCGCCGATTGTAGGCATCAATATCGGCATCGGAGGTATCCACTTCGTCGTCATCGGCATAGTTTTCTTCCAAGGCGCGCTGCTTAGCCCATTCGGCGCGCAGAGCCGCTTCGCGTTCCGCATTAGCTTTGCGAGCCGCTTCACGCTCCTTTTTGGACTGAGATGGGGTGTAGTAGATATCGTCTCCGTAATTTTGCCCTATGGCACCTATCCCATTGAGCCCCATTAACAAGGGAATGGTGAGGGTGATTAATAATGCTCGTTTCATAGTGCTATCTCATTGTTATTGGGTGTGCTTATATTCGTTTTGTTCGTTCTTGATATTTTGTATTATATCCAGTTTCTAAATCTTCTTTTTAGTTTATATAGTCCTCTTCTCTATCTCTACTTTAATTAGAGTGCTCTTTTCTGCGTTGGTTTAATCAACTCTGCATAACCTCTCGCGCGGTAAAGATAGTAAAAAAATGAATATAGCGATGCTTTTTGTTGGCGTTGCGCATCGGAATGACGCTTTTCTCTCTCTTTTGCTACCACAAGAAGCGGAGGATACGTATTTTCTTTGTAGCTTTACACACGTAATGCTGCAGAAGAAAACAAAGCGTCAACCAAGGAAGCGCCTCGTCGCTATCCGGAAGTCGGGAGCCCGTACGCCGAACGCCACCGATGCCCCGAAGAAACCCTCTCTCGGCAAGCGGATCGGTTTTTCCATTAAACGAGCCAAGCACTTCATTAACAGCGAGATGTGGCACTACGAGAGCAGTGACCTCAAAGGATTTAAGCGTTTTGGCGTTGGCGCGCTCAAAGTGATTTATGTTACCGCAAAGGGTTATACCGACGACCGCATTGGGCGCAAGGCTACTTCGCTCGCTTACAGCACGGTACTCGCCATTATTCCGCTTTTGGCGGTCATTGTAGGTATTGCCAAAGGCTTCGGGGTGCAGGATATGATCTCCTCATTTCTCTATGAGTATTTGCCCACTCATCGCGAAGAATTGAATCAAGCCTTCGGTTACGTGGAGAACTACCTCACGCACGTTAAGAGCGGTTACTTTGTGGGAATCGGTTTGATTTTGCTCTTCTATACGGTATTTTCGCTGCTTTCCACTATAGAGAATACGTTCAACGAGATTTGGGATACGCGGCATAACCGCTCCATGCGAAGCCGAATAGCCAACTATATGGGAATGCTCCTCCTCCTGCCGATTTTCATCACGGCATCCAGCGGGTTGACCATCTTTATGAGCACTATTAACAATACGTTCCTGAGCGAATACGCCATCATTGGCCCCGTTGCTGAGCAGCTCTTTAACATATTGCCCTATGTGCTTATTATACTGGTCTTTACGGGGCTGTTTATGGCACTGCCCAATACGCATGTTCGCTTTGTGCCGGCGCTCATTTCGGGCACCATAGCAGGGGTTGCCTTCCAAATCTTCCAGCTCTTATACATTAACGGCGTGCTTTGGATTACCAAGTACAACGCCATTTACGGGAGTGTAGCGGCGTTTTTACTTCTTTTGCTCTGGATGCAGCTCACGTGGCTCATAACCTTGATGGCAGCTAAAATGTGCTTTGCCATTCAGAATGTGGATAATTTCTACTACCAAAAGGAGGCGGAACGCATTTCGCGACGGTTCCACGACTTCCTATCCCTCATCATTGCGGCGCATGTGATGAAGCGCTTTGTCCATCCGGACGGAACCGAGCCCTACAGCGTGGGCACGATGGCGCGCCTGTGCAATATACCGCCACTGCTGACCGGGCGAATTGTGAGCGAATTGCTTGAGGTGGGCGTGCTCACAGAGGTGATCAATCGGCATAAGCGTACCAATGTGCGCCGCTATCTGCCGGCAATGGATCCGAATCAACTCACCGTGGGGCTACTCTTAACCAAGATCGATCAACGCGGAAGTGAGAACTTTAAAGTGGACGAAACAGAGCGTTTTGCTCCCGAATGGCAGTACGTGCTCCGCTCACGTGACGGATTTAGCAACGTAACTTCGCAAACGCTCGTTAAAGATTTACCTTTGGGAACGGAACAGAAGGAGCTCTGATTGCGGTAGCCCCGTCTAACCCTCCCAACAAAAGGTATATACCTCTGCGGAAATAGGTATATACCTATTGCTCGGAACTTATATACCTTTCGTCTCAAACCTATATACCTTTTTTGATTGGGAGGTACTGTTGGGAGCAAAAAAAAGAGACCCTTGAGCAAAGGTCTCTTATAATGAGTTACAATATATAGTTATTCGACGTAGAGGAGCAATCCCTTTAGATATTCCGTTTCGGGGTGGCAGATGTTGATGGGATGGCACGGAGCCTGCTCCAGTTGCCTCAGTATGCGCACGGAACGACCTGCCTCCAGCGAAGCGGTAAGCAATGCCAAGCGGAAATCCTGCGCCGAAACCAACTGCGAGCAGCTAAAGGTGAACACCAATCCTCCGGGGGCCACTTTCTCTAATACGGCACGATTCAGTTTGCGGTAGCCGTTCAGCGCATTCTTTATATTACCTCTTCGTTTGGCAAAAGCGGGTGGATCCACAATAATTAGGTCGAAGCGATCCGCTTCCAAACGGTTCAGATAATCAAACGCGTCCTCTGTAACCGTTTGGTGACGGGATGCGGTTGCCGCGTCAAAGTTAAGCTTTACGGCATCCTCCGCCGCTTCCGTGGCGCGTTTGCTGCTATCCAGGGAAACCACCTCGGTGGCACCACCGCGCAATGCATATAGAGAAAAGCCGCCTGTGTAGGAGAAGAGATTGAGCACGCGTCGCGATGCGGCATGCTGAGCTACTAAAGCTCGGTTCTCGCGTTGGTCGATAAAGAAGCCGGTCTTTTGCCCGTGTATCCAATCGGCAGCGATGCGAAGGCCGTTTTCGTATAAAGGTTCGTCCGAAGAGGTACCGATTAAATAGCTGTTGAGGGTAGAGAGTTCGAGCGTTTCCGGCAATGTGGCAGCCGATTTGTCGAATACCGCGCGGATGCCCTGTTCGGGGAAAATTTCCTGTAATAGGGTTGCGATGATTTGCCGTCTCCGGTACATTGCCGCGGTATGCGCCTGCAGCACCGCCGTGGAGCCGTATATATCCACAATCAGCCCGGGCAGTGCGTCGCCTTCGCCGTAGACCAATCGGAAGACATTATTATCGGGGCGCATCAATCCGAGGCTCTTTCGCAGGCGAAAAGCCGCGAAAAGCCGCTCGCGAAGTAGCGTTTCGATGTCCGTAAAGGTATCCGGTGAAAATGAGATAATCCGTACAAATATGGATTCTCCTTCGTAAAAACCTACGGCAACCGCCTTGCCTTCCGCGGTGCAGATTCGCACCAAATCGCCCGGAAGGGGCTTCCCTTCGACGCGCGCCACCGCTCCGCTGAAAAGCCACGTGTGTTTGCGCTGCAGAGAGGCTTCGCGATCGCGCTTGAGTACAACGGAAGCGGTTATTTGATCCGTATGATTTTGGGGTACAATAGGCATATACTTATCGGGCTATGGGATGATGGTGCGCTGCCCTAAACTTTGGGCAAGTGCTTTTTTTTGTTCGTTGAGTTGTTGCAATGATTCCAAGAGTTCTGCCGTGCGGAGCCGGTTTTCCTCCGAATTATCACTACCGAGCGAGGCGAGCTGTGCGGTGCATTCGTCTATGCGGCGGCTTACAAATTCCGCTTTGATGCCGTTCACTAATCGGGCAACGGTATCCAATAGGGTAGCGGCATCGGGCAAATCGTTCTCTTGCGCTATACCCATCGATTCAAGCGAATAGCGGCTCAGACGGTATTTATCGCTCAGCAGATCCAAAGCGATGCGGGCAATTTGGGCATCCTCATGGTTCGCAAAGTAAACGGATGGGTCGGCACTGCTGTTTTGCTCCAAAAGAGCGATGCACTCGTCCAAACATGTAACGAAAAGGGGGGAGCAATCGTCGATATTATCTGCGGCAAGAGCTGTTTGCACAAAGGCTGCCAATGAATAGGATTCAATACTGCCGTCGGCGCTCTGAAGGTCAAAAATGAACGAGCCGTGGCGAATGATTTCGCGCAACAGAGCGCGTTCGTTCACGGAAAGTTGCGCCACGGGCTTGGCAGTTGATGCTTGAGCGGAGGTGGCGGCTGGGCGACCCGGTACAATCAGCGTTGGAGCGGCTTGCGGAAGGGTAGCACCCATCTTTTTGGCACGTATCTGCCTAATTTGCCGCAGGAGCAGTTCTTCGTCCGTGTGGAGGGCTTGCGCCACGCCTTGAACAGAGTAGCTTCGCTCGATCGGATCGGGGATGCGCGCAATGGTCTGTAGTAGTTCGTTGGTAAGGGCGGCACGCTCTACGGGGCTTTTTTGCATCTCTTCGCCGTAAAGCTCTGTTTTAAAGGTGACAAAGTCCTTTTCGTTTGCCGCGATGTAGGCTTCTATTTCGCTTGTGCTATGGGTTTGGACGAACGAATCCGGGTCATGTTCGGGCGGCAGCACCAGTACTTTGATGTGAATGCCCGCTTCCAGCATCAGATCGACGCCACGCACCGCCGCCTTAATCCCGGCGGCATCGCCGTCAAAGAATAGGGTTACATGCTCGGTGAACCGACGAATGAGGCGGATTTGCTGTAACGTGAGCGCGGTTCCACTGGTGGCAACCACATTTTCGATGCCTGCCTTGTGCAGCGCGATTACGTCCATATATCCCTCAACCACGAAACATTTGTCGGCGCTACCGATCGCTTTTTTCGCTTGGTATAGTCCGTACAGCTCGTTGCTCTTTGAGTAGATGGGGCTTTCGGGTGAGTTTATGTATTTGGCGGTCTTTACCGTGCGCGACAGAATACGACCGCCGAATCCGACTATGCGTCCGCTCACGCTGAAGATGGGAAACATTACCCGTTCGCGAAAGCGATCTCGCATGGGGCGAAGCTCGTCTGCCGGCGTTGCCAAGCCGGTTTCGTAAAAATATTGCGCATTGTAGCCCTCTTCCGTCGCTTTGCCGATGAGGGAGGCTTGCGCTTTTGGGGCGTAGCCGATACCGAACTTATCGATTAAAGCGCGTGTAATGCCGCGACCTCTTAGGTAAGGCAGCGCCACGGAAGCGCCTTCCGTACTTTCCAGAAGCACCTTTTGGAAAAATTCGGCAGCAAACTTTTGTGCCAAATACATGCTTTCCGCTTCGTTTTGCTTTGCTCGTTCCTCATCGGTCAGCTCTTTTTCCACTACGGGAATATGGTACTTTTGCGCCAAACGTTTAAGCGCATCGGGGAACGACAGCTTCTCGAGCTTCATCAGGAACGATATGGGCGTACCGCCCTCACCGCAGGCAAAGCATTTGCAGATATTCTTTGACGGCGAAACGTAGAAAGAGGGGCGCCGATCGTTATGGAACGGGCACAAGCCAACATAGTTCACTCCGCGCTTACGCAGCGTGACGTAGTCGCTCACCACCTCTACTATGTTGGCGGCATCGAATATCTTCTGTTTGGTAGCTTCGTCAATCATATGGGTTAACCCCTATAGTATACGCGCTGAATACGGTTTGCCATGTGCGATAATATCTCGTACGGAATGGTGCCAACGGATGCAGCCAATGCACATAAGTCCGGTGCGTCACCGCCAAAGAGGGTCACTTTGTCGCCGGGGCGTGCATCGCTGCCCGTAAGGTCAATCATACAGGTATCCATACAGATATTGCCAATTGTGGGATACAGTTTCCCGCGAATGGCCACTTTGCCTACGCCGCATCCAAAACGACGATCGTACCCATCGGCGTAACCCACCGGAATGATGCCGATGGTACCGCCTTGCGGCAAAATGCCGTGCCGACCGTATCCGATGGTATCGCCTGCCGGAATGTCGGTTGTTTGTAGTAATGTGGTACGTAGCGTAACTACTGATGCAAACTCTGTGCCATTGGTTGGCGATACGCCATAAAGTCCTATTCCCAAACGTACCATATCGAAGGCGTATTGTGGGAAGCGCATTATGCCGGCGCTATTGAGAATGTGCTTTATCGGTCTATACCCCAAAATGGCAGCCATACGTTCGTAGGCATCGGAAAAGGTAGCTATTTGGCGCAACGTAAACTCATCCTCTGCAGGTTCGTCTGCTGCCGCCAAGTGGGAGAAGACGCTCCGCACGCTAAGAACATTCTGTTCGCTGAGCCAATGTGCCAATTTGTCCGCATCTGCGGGGGCAAATCCCAAGCGATGCATACCGCTGTCGATTTCCAAATGTACGTGAAAGTGGTTGAATCCCTGCCGATCTATTTTGTGGTAAAGCTCTTCGAGCTGTGGCATAGAGAATACTACCGGTTCGAGGTTATAATCGATCAGTGTGGAAAAGGCGTTCACTTCCGGATCCATCACTACGATAGGCGTTAGAATGCCCTTTTTGCGCAATTCCTTGCCCTCGTCCGCTACCGCTACTGCAAGCGCATCGATGTGCTGCTCCTCAAGCATTTTGGCTGTTTCGTAGGCTCCTGTCCCATAGGCATTTGCCTTAACCATTGCCATCACTTTTACCCCATCGGGTATATGCTTACGTACGTTCCGCACATTTTCTGCCATAGCCTCTAGATTAATCTCCAATACGGTTTCGTTAATCTTCTGAGCCAATCGCTCCACAATGGCTTCAAATCGGTATTTGCGTGCGCCTTTTACCAATATAACGCTCTCTTTTATCGTTGCCGGGAGTGCAGAGTGGAGGAACGCCTCCGTATCGGTGAAAAAATGCCCCTCAATATCTTTGAAGCACTCTCTGTAGCCCGATATTTCACGCCCGATACCGATAATTTCGTCGCATTCGTACCGTTTGACCATATCGGCTACCATTCGGTAGAGGCTTCGCGTCAGATAGGCACTTTGTAGTATGTCCGACAGGATCAGTACGCGCCGTTTATCGGCGTGCCGAGCGCGTCTTTGCATGAAATCGAGGGCAATTTCGAGCGAATTGATATCGTTGTTGTACGCATCGTTGACAATGATGTTGCCTTCGCCGCCCTCTTTTACCTCCAAACGCATCTCTACCGGTTCGAGCTTAGCTACGCGAGGCACGGCGAGCGCAAGGCTTTCGGCATCCAATTGCCCTATGAGCAGGAGCGCGTGCAGTACGTTTTCCAGCGATGCCTTATCCGTAAAGGGTAAGGTAAAGGTATATTCCTTTCCTGAAAAGGTAAAGCGGACCTCTGTGGCAGCACTCTCTCTTTCAACGCTTTGCACAAAAAGAGCCGCTCCTTTATCCTTGAGGCTCCAGCCCACGGCACGCGTTTGCAAGCCGTTGCGAGCCAGTCCTTCGGTAATTTCCGCATCATCCGCGTTGTACACAATTACCTTGCTGTTGCGGAAAAGGCGAAGTTTTTCGTCCAACTTTTCCGCGGTATTGATAAAATTCTCCTGATGTGCCTGACCGATATTGGTAATAACGCCGTAATCGGGGCGGATTATCCGCTCCAAGCGTTCCATCTCAGCCGGTTGCGAGATGCCTGCTTCAATCACGGCGATCTCGTCCTCCGCCTCTATTTTGAGGAGCGACAGCGGCACCCCCAACTGCGAATTGAAGCTCCGTGGCGAGCGAACCACCTTGCGGGTGGGCGAAAGTAACTGATAAAGAAACTCTTTCACCGTCGTTTTGCCGTTGCTGCCCGTGATGGCGGCTACCGGTATGCGGAAGCGGTTACGCCACGTACCCGCCAAGCGTTGCAGCGCATCTAACGGATCGCGTACGTAAATGATATTGGCGTGGGCGACTATTTCGTCGTCGATGAGGGCATCTTGCGCCACAACAAAGGCGCGGACGTCGTGTTCGTATAGTGCTTTGATGTAGCGGTGCCCGTCGCCCGTGAGCGTTCTCAGGGCAAAGAACAGCGTGCTCTCCGCCTCGGTTAGCGAGCGGCTGTCCGTCAGTATATGCTTAATTTGCTGTTCGTTCCGGAGCAATACGCGCACCGGGTGCACGCATTCCGCTATTTCTTTTATGCCGTAATCCATTTTCTCGTAGCCCTTCCTATTCTTCCTTTGTACAAATTTACTGCTTTACCCGTGAAAGGCAAAAGACCCCACCGTAAAAGCATTTGCAAAGATACAACACCGCCCACCCCCGAAATGTATCGAAACGTATTAAACTGTATCGAAACGTATCGAAGTGTATCCTAACGTATCGTAGCCTGCGAAAGGTATATAGGTATGGCAGACCGAACGAAGAAGGGTATCCGAACCAATCCGAACTAATCTGATCTACTCCGATCAACTCCGATTAATTCCGATGATCGCGTTGGTTGGCGAGCGACAAAGCCTTAATCAAAAACAATATACCTATTTGCTTGCGCGTTGATAGATGCGGATGAAGGAACAATTTGCGCAATGCCCCTAAAGATTAGCATCATAACCGTTTGCCGAAATGCGGAAAACGAGATCGTACCTACCTTGCAAAGCGTTGTCGGTCAGAGCTATCCGCACATAGAGCATATCATTGTGGACGGAGCTTCTACGGACGGCACTGTGGCACGCGTGCAGGTGCTGGCTCCCGATGCTGCGTTAGTCAGCGAGCCGGATAAGGGCATTTACGATGCCATGAATAAGGGAATCTGCCGCGCAACGGGCGATTATCTCTGGTTCCTCAATGCCGGCGACTCACTGCGCAGTACGGAAACGGTTGCCGAGGTGGTGCAGGCAATTGAAGTGCAAGCCGGCGAGCAACCCGATTTTGTGTACGGTGATACGATGATTGTGGATGCCGAGGGGAAAGATCTGCACTTGCGCCGCTTGCGTCCGCCGAAGCAATTGACCGAAAGGAGCTTTCTCGATGGAATGCTCGTCTGTCACCAATCGATGTTAGTTTCACGGCGCATCGTGTTGCCGTATAATCTGCGGTACCGGCTCTCGTCCGATTACGATTGGGCGATCAGGATGATTGCGCGCAGCCGGACGCGGCTTTTCGTGCCGCGTGTGCTGAGTAACTTCCGCGCAGGAGGTGCCAGTCGGAAGTACAAGATAGAGAGCCTGAAGGAACGCTTCCGCATAATGAGCCGCCATTACGGACTCGGGCGCACCGTTGCTGCCCATATCCGCTTCCTCTTCATCCCCGTCCGCTGAACGCGCTTCCCTAAAGCCGATCGGATCGGATCAGTTCGCTCTCCCGAAACCTATATACCTCTCGCTCAAAACCTATATACCTCTCACCCGATACCTATATAAGTATCACTTGAAACCTATATACCTTTCGCCCAAACGTAGTAGGGGCGGGTGATATTCATCCAAATAGTTACCTTTGCAGCGCCGAAAGGATGAAGGAAACACGGATATGATAAATCGATCATTGGCACGCATAAGGGTATTTCAGGCATTATACGCGCAAAGTCTGAATGAGGGCGAAACCGCTGCGGAAAGTGAGGCCGAGCTGCGCCGCTCCTTGGAGGAAACGCAAAACCTATACCTATTTCTGTTGGATTTGGTACCATCGCTCACCGCGCTCTATACGGAGCAGATGGAACGACGCAAGAAGCGTCTGATACAAAGCGAAGAGGACCGTAACCCCAATATGGTACTGGCAGAGAACCGTCTTGCCGCCAAAATTGATCAATGCCGAGTTCTTTCGGATCAGCTGCGCGAGCGCGATCTGTCGTGGCGTCGGTACGACGAAACGCTTCGGCTCATGCTGGACGAACTTCTTTCTACAAAGCTCTACGCCACATACGCCACAAAGAAAACGCATACCTATAAAGAAGATGTATCCTTTTGGCTTTCCGTGCTAACGCGATATCTGTTCCGGAGCCGTCAATTGGACGATCTGCTGCAGGATATCAATATCTACTGGGATCGGAGCTACGACTATACGGAGAAAATGGAGGTAGAGGAGATGCCCGGTGCCGATGAACTGGAGCAAACCATAGAGCAATTGAAAACGGAAGGCACTGCGTATAGCGCCGTGCGGCTGGATATAGCTCCGGTTGAGGTACAAAAGGATTTTGTGCTGAAAACGCTCAAGCGTACCTCCGAAGAAGAGCCGTTCGCTGAAGCCATTATGCCTATGTATCACGATGGAGAGGATGAATCATTCCCGTACGAACTGCTTCGTGCATCGCTTTGCCATAAGGATCGGAATGCCGCTCTTATAGAGGAGTTTCTGGAAAATTGGGATAGTGACCGGTTAACCGCATGCGATACGGTGCTGATTGGTATGGGAACGGCGGAAATGCTTACCTTTCCGAACATTCCTATCTCCGTTACTATCAATGAGTACGTGGAGCTGGCAAAAGCTTTTTCAACGGGGAAAAGCGGCGCTTTTGTGAACGGGCTTTTGGATAAGATAGCCAAGAAGCTCAATAAACAGGGGCTTATTTCCAAGCCGGTGTAACCAAATTGGCAGGCTTGATTGTAGATTAGAAATAAAGTAGTACCTTTGCATCCGCAACGCCCTTGAAGTATTCAGGGGTAGGGCGGTTGAGGCCCTTTCGTCTATCGGTTAGGACGCGAGGTTTTCATCCTCGAAAGGGGGGTTCGATTCCCCCAGGGGCTACTCAGCAGCAAAGAGATATTTAGTTTAACGTACAAGGGTGCGGGCGCAAAATAAAACCGCCACGTGCCGATAAAAGAAAGAAACGCTATAATGGCAAACCATAAGTCGTCAGAAAAAAGGATTAGACAAACCTCAACCCGCCGTATCACAAACAGGTACCACGGGAAAACGGCACGCACCTCGGTTAGAAAGCTCAGAGCAATGACCGATTACAAGGAAGCGCTTGAAGCACTGCCGCGTGTTAGTTCAATGTTGGATAAGTTGGCAAAACGCGGAGTTATCCATAAGAACAAAGCTGCAAACATAAAGAGCAGACTCGCACTGCACGTAAATTCGTTGCAGGCATAAGCACGAGTGAGATAAATTAGGGGCCCTTTCGTCTATCGGTTAGGACGCGAGGTTTTCATCCTCGAAAGGGGGGTTCGATTCCCCCAGGGGCTACTTGCCTATTAGTGGTGGAGCATCTCTCGTTAGAGGGGTGCTTTTTGTAGCTTAAATGGGAACGTGCAATAATTGCCCCGCTTAATCGTCTATATGAGTAGAGAGTGCTACAAAGTGGGAAAGTGCGCACAGCGGATACTGCACGATAGTGCAATAGAGCCGTTTTTCCTATCTTTGTAGCCAACATGACTGCTTGTCGCTATATGAAGAGACTATTGTGGAATACCCTCCCGGCACTGCTCGCTTTGATGCTGCTTGCCACAGGATGCTTTGAGGATAAAAAAGTGACCACAAACAACGTGGTTTCCGTGCAGATAACCGCTTTCAAAATGGAAAGCAAAAATCTGCCCGAGTTGGGCAAAACGTTCTTCTCGATAGATCATCGCTCGGGGCGTATCTACAATGCTGTGCCGCTGCCGTACAAGAGTTCGTTCGATACCGTGAAGCTGACCCTTTCGGTTTACGGGAAAAACAACATTAAAGTGCTTGTGGGCGGCGAGGAACGCACCTCTTTTGGCACCGATTCGGTCAAATTGGCTGGTTGGGAAAAAGGTATGGAAATAGTGGTTTCCGATAAGGATTCCACTATGACTAAGCGCTACCGGGTGGAAATAAACCGGTACGAATTTGATCCCGAAACCTTTGTTTGGGAGCGGGCGGATGCGCTCGGCTTCCCCGATATGAGCGGCGTAGCGCAAGTGGATTACTTTCCATCGTTCCAAGCGGATAACGAGGGGCGTTATCTCTGTTATAAAGGCGATCGGACGGATGTATACAGTGTTTCGTATCCTAACCGAAATACACCCATAGTATTGGAACCTGCTGAAGGGTTGCTCCACGCGAAAGATGTGGTTTATATAGAGGGAAGTGACGCGGATTATCGTTATGCGTTGATCAATGAAGCACAGAACGGCTCTGCCGAAAAGCTCACACTATCCTTGAGTGCGTGGAAACAATTCGGCGAAAGCGCCGCGCTTTCAGTAGAGGTAAAGGATCCATCGCTTTACAAACTTATCGGTGGATTTATTAAGCCGGGAGAGCGATATCCCTCTGCTGCCGTGATTCTTAGGCAGGAAGGCTCGCTTTATTTCGGATTGGCTTCGGTAGAGAACGGCAACGCCATAACAATAAAACGCGGAGAGCCTGTTCCTCAGGCATTTCCTATGGAATCATACGGACGGTTGCTTCGTACACAAGCTAATTATCCGCTCCTACTGGTGGCCGGAGGCAAAACGACGCAAGGCACCTATGTAGCCGGAGTTTGGTCTACAACTACCGGTCTGGATTGGCTCTGTTTGGATCGCCCTCAGGAGTATGCATTGCCTGTAATGGAGGGGCAACCGCTCTTTTTGTACGATAGCGAAGCGGATTCCTACTACTATATCGCAGGAAATAAGATGCTTAGCAGTAAAGATGCCGTTATTTGGCACGAGATGAATCGTGAGCTGGCTCTGCCGGAAGGCGATTTCCGCGAAGGAGGGCGCTTTGCACCGGTGGGATGGATAGCCCCGGGGCATCGGATGTGGCTTTTGGGCGGTAAAACATCGCAAGGCGAATGGAAGCAGGAGGTATGGAGGGGATTCCCCAAAATCTATGCGCAACCTTAGTATCGCTGTACTGATTTTGTTGAGCAGTAGTTACCTCGCTGCTCAGGAATATCGCTATGATGCCGGTGCTTCCGTCGGTATGGTAGGTTATTTGGGCGATGCCAATCCGGCAATACCGATGGCTTCACCCGGTGCTACCATGCAGGTGGTGGGACGATACAATATGAATCTGTGGATGTCGTTTAGTGGCACAATGGGTTACTATCTGTTCCGTGGTTCTACAAAGCGTCATCCGGAGCAATTCCCCGGAATGCCCGAAGTATCGTTTAACAGCTCGGCGGTAATGTTTCAACCCCGTTTTGAGTATAACTTCTATCCCTATAGCGATAAGTTCTCGTTTCTCTCCACAAAGCGACTGGTACCCTTTTTGTCGTTAAGTATCCCTTTGGGGCTTACTTTTGCGGAAAAATCGGTCGCCTTTTTACCCGGATTGGCGGCATCTTTCGGGGTAAAATACAAAATGGCAAATCGATGGAACCTATTGGTGGAATTGCAGGGAATGCACTTTTTTGCTGATCGGTTAGATACCCCTAATCAACAAACCGAATTCCTCAATAATCCTTACGGCACTAGTAAGTTGCCCTGGAAAGGTGGGGACGGAGGGCTTGCCGTATGCGTATCGGTTACCTATGAGTTTGGTTACATTAAACCAAAATGCAATAATCTATGAACGTGCCTAATCACATAGCCGTAATAATGGATGGAAATGGCCGCTGGGCACAGCAGCGGGGCAAAAAACGTTCCGAGGGGCATGCCCACGGAGTGCAGGCGCTACACGATACGCTGAAAAATGCGGATGCTTTGGGGGTGAAATATCTGACCGTATATGCGTTTAGTACGGAAAATTGGCGTCGCCCCGATGAGGAGGTTGCCTATTTGATGAGTCTTTTTGCGGAAAGCCTTGCCAAATATACCCCTGAGTTTATCACATCAAACGTGCAACTCCGCTTTATTGGCGATTTGAGCCGTTTAAGCGAGGAAACGCGTAGCCGCATACGTGAATCCATAAAAGCTACGGAAGTGTGCAACGGAATTACCCTAATTGTTGCGTTGAGTTACTCGGCTCGCTGGGAGCTGAATGACGCTTTTGCCAAAGGTGTGGAAGCCTATCGGCAACGCGAAGTGCCTAATCCGTACGACGATCCCATAGCGCCCTTTTTACAAACGGCTGGGATTCCCGATCCGGATCTGTTGATTCGCACCGGTGGCGAGCAACGTTTGAGTAACTTTTTGCTCTACCAAACGGCTTATACTGAACTATACTTTACGGATGTTCTTTGGCCTGATTTTTGCAATGATGATCTTATGAAAGCCGTACAATTCTTTAATAGTCGTGAGCGTCGCTTTGGCGCACTTCCCGATACCGAAACAACCCTATGAGTACATACTTATCCATGAGAGCCCCTTATCGAATCGTTTTGCTGGCACTGCTGTTGCTACCGGTCACTTTTTCGCTCCGAGCCCAACAAGCGGATAGCTTGCAAGTAGCCGTTTCCTCGCCTGAGGTGAATTATGCCTCCCCACATATATACCGCATCGCGGGAATCTCGATAAAAGGAGGCGAAGGATACGATGATGCCGTTCTGTTAAGTCTATCGGGATTAAGTGTGGGCGATGAGGTGGAAATACCCGGTATGGCTATTAGCGATGCCGTAAGGCGCTTTATGCGAAACGGATACTTTCAGAATGCTACCATCAAGTTGGTTAAAACGGTAGGTAACCAAGCGTGGCTGGAAATCGTTTTGCAGCAACGCCCCAAAGTGAGTGCCGTTACCTATAAAGGTATCAAGCAGAGCGAAAAAAAGGAACTGGACGAGCGGTTAGGCTTAAAGCCCGGTGCGCAGGTTACGCCTAATACGGCTAACCGCACACGACAGCTCATTACTAAGTACTTTAATGAGAAGGGCTTCAGCGATGTATCCGTAGATATAAGTACTTCGGACGATCTTTCGCAGCGCAATCACGTTAATATGCTAATCGTGATTGACAAAAAGAGCAAAATAAAAGTGGCCGAAATTATTTTCAAAGGAAATAAGGCTCTTTCGGATGCTCAGTTGCGTAAAGCAATGAAAAAGACGAATGAGGTATTCAGCCTGAGCAAAGGTCGTGCTTGGAGTAGTATCCTTGAAATGTTCAGTTCCAAAAAGTTTATCGAAAAAGAGTATCGTGAGGATCTGAACAACATCATCAAACGCTATCAGGAAGCCGGCTATCGGGATGCCGAAATTTTGTCCGATACGATTTACAGAGACGGCAATAAACGGATCAAAATTGAGATAACTCTGAACGAAGGAAAAAAGTACTATATCTCTTCCTTGCGCTTTGTGGGCAATACCAAGTATCCGTCGGATTTCCTAACCTCCGTTCTCGGCATTAAGGCAGGCGATACGTATAATCAAAAGAGGTTGGATAGCCGCCTCGTTTCGGATGAGGATGCTGTTGCCAAACTGTACTATAATAATGGGTACATATTTGCCCGTATCGATCCGGTTGAAACTGCCGTTAAGGATGATTCAGTGTCTTTGGACCTGCGTATAATGGAAGGGCCACAAGCAACGATTAATAAGGTAATTATCAAGGGGAACGACATTCTGTACGAAAATGTTATCCGTAGAGAACTGTATACCAAACCGGGTAAGCTGTTCAGTACCGACGATTTGATGAATTCCTATATGGCACTCAACCAAATCGATCAGTTCGACCCGGAAAAGTCTGTTCCCACGCCTATTCCCAATCCTCAGGATGGTACCGTTGATATCGAGTACAAACTGGAACCCAAACGGAGCGATAAGTTTGAAGTTTCGCTCGGTTGGAGTCAAGCCGGCTTAATTCTGCGTGTTGGGCTTAAGTTTACGAACTTCTCTATCTATAACCTCTTCCATCCCGAAATGTATAAGGGAATTATTCCGCAAGGGGATGGACAGACGCTGGCTATTGATGCCATGACCAACGGGCGCTACTACCAGCAATATGGTATTTCCTTTATTGATCCTTGGTTTGGTGGCAAAAAACCGAATTACTTTAGTACCAGTATTTTCTATTCGCGCCAAACCGCTTTGGATACGCGCTACTACAATAACCAGATTGGTTACGGCGGTTACGGCTTTTACGATCCCTATGGATACGGATACGGTGGTTATGGCGGTTACGGATATGGTGGATACGGGTACGGTGGCTATGGCGGTTACGGTAATAATGCGCTGATGGAGAATGCCTATAATCCGAACCAATCTCTGCAGATCCTTGGCGCATCAATCGGTTTCGGAAAAAGGTTGAATAAGCCGGACAATTGGTTCCAGCTCTACCTTTCAGCCAACTATAACCTCTATATGCTTAAGGATTGGATATACGATACCTTCCGCGGCTTCCACGATGGAAATGCCAATGATATCAGTTTCCAAATCCGTTTTTCGCGTACCTCTATCGATAATCCTATCTATACACGGCGCGGAAGCGACTTCTCCCTCTCGCTAACCGCTACGCCGCCATATTCGCTATTCGATAAAAAGGACTACAGCGATCCACGCCTTTCCTCAAAAGAGCGATACCGTTTTATTGAGTATCATAAATGGCGTTTTAGCGGAAAAGTGTTCACGCCTTTGCTCAACCCCTCTTTGGTTCAGTATACGCCGGTAATTATGACCCGATTCGATATGGGCTTTATCGGTAGCTATACTCGTTATAAGCTATCCCCATTCGGTACCTACTATATGGGTGGCGACGGCATGAGCGGCTATGTGGGTAGTTATATGAACGAAACCATCGGGTTGCGCGGTTACGCCAACGGAGCAATTGCCGGTAATAACTACGATTATGCCTATTCGTTCCTGCGCCTCACCGCCGAGTTCCGCGTGCCCATCCTCTTTAAGGGGCAAACCAACATATGGGCGTTGGCTTTCGTTGAAGCGGGTAACGCGTGGAGCGAAATTGCCGATTTTAATCCTTTCGCACTAAAGCGTTCTGCTGGTGTAGGGGTGCGTATCACGCTACCGATGATCGGGCTGCTCGGTGTCGATTGGGGCTATGGGTTCGATCGTCCTAACGGATCAATGCAGCGCGGCGGAAGCAACGTACATTTCATTTTAGGTCAAGAGTTCTAACTTCCTAAAGCCGTGCCGTATCCAGCCGAATTAGTATCTTTGTAATGGCACTAACTAATGCAGATAGAATTATGAGAAAAGTACTGATCACCATTACCCTGCTGCTGACCGCAACATTCTTTGCTGTGGCGCAGAAATATGCGCTCGTTGATATGGAGTATATCCTGAAGAATATTCCCGATTACGAAATGATGAACGAGCAGCTGGATGCCGTATCCAAAAAGTGGAGCGAAGAGGTCAAAAAGCTCCAATTCGATGCGGAAACTATGTACAAGAAATACCAAACCGATTTAGTTTATCTCAGCGCAACGCAAAAGAAGCAGCGCGAGGAAGCCATCGTAAAAAAGGAGCAGGAAGCCACCGAGTTACAAACAAAGTACTTCGGACCCGAGGGCGAACTATACAAAAAGCGCAACGAATTGATGAAGCCCATTCAGGAAGAAATTTGGAATGCCATCAAGGAAATTGCCAAAAGTAATAACTTCTACCTCGTGCTGGACCGCTCCACCGGAGGCATTATCTATGCCAACCCCGGAATCGATATAAGCGATACCGTACTCAAAAAAATGGGGTACGCACACTAAACAGATACAATAACTTTATTTGAGAATATACAATCATGAAGAAAATTCTTTTCAGCCTTCTTTTGGCTCTTTCTCCCTTAATGGTTTTTGCACAGCAAAAGATTGCCATTGTCAATTCACAGGTACTGCTTACAGCCATGCCCGAAAGCAAGGATGCGCAAACACGCTTGCAAGAATTGGACCAAAAGTATAGCAAAGAGCTGCAAACCATGCAGGACGAATACACCAAAAAGACGGAAGCCTTCGTTAATGAGCAGGACAAGCTCTCCGATGCAATCAAGAAGAGCCGTCAGCAGGAACTGGTCGATATGCAAAACCGCATCCAGCAATCTGCTATGGTGATGCAACAGGATATGCAAAAGCAGCAGGAAGCGCTCTTTACTCCCATCCAGCAAAAACTTTCCGACGCCATTAAAAAGGTGGGCGATGCCGAAGGATTTACCTACGTTTTGGATAGCTCCCTTACGCTTTATACCGGTAAGGACGCGCAGGATATTACCAACAAGGTAAAAGCAGGATTAGGAATTAAGTAATGACGGATAACCCGTTTACTTCCACAGGATTGAGCGGGCTTCTCGGTATTGAGAAGCCCGTTATTGCCGGTGGTATGGTGTGGTGCAGCGGGTGGCGCCTTGCTGCCGCCGTGAGCCGCGAGGGTGGGCTCGGTATGCTTGGTGCCGGCTCGATGTATCCCGATGTACTCCGCGAGCATATCGCTAAGTGTAGAGCGGCTACGGATAAACCTTTCGGAGTCAATATTCCCCTTCTCTATCCCGACATCGAAAAGGCGATGGAGGTGATCTGTTCCGAACGGGTGCCTGTAGTGGTTACCTCTGCCGGCAATCCCGCTACTTATACGGCGCGGCTAAAGGATGCCGGCTGTAAAGTGATGCATGTGGTTAGCAGCTCCTATTTTGCGGTTAAAGCCGAGCAAGCAGGCGTGGATGCCGTTATTGCAGAGGGATTTGAAGCCGGAGGGCACAACGGACGCGAGGAAACTACCACTATGGTGCTCGTTCCGGCTGTTGTGGATGCCGTTTCCATTCCTGTGGTGGCTGCCGGAGGCATTGCAAGCGGCAGGTCCATACTGGCGGCGCAAGCTCTGGGCGCACAAGGCGTTCAGATTGGTACCCTCTTTGCCCTCAGCGAAGAGAGCAGTGCACACGAAAACTTCAAACGGGTCTGTATTGAAGGTGGCGAAGGCGATACGCGTCTTGTACTGAAAAAGCTTGTCCCGACGCGCTTACTCCTGCAGAGCAAATTCACCCAACGCGTTATCGAATTGGAAACGCATGGTGCCGGAAAGGAGGAGTTGCAGCAACTACTCGGACGGGCACGCGCCAAAAAGGGCATATTTGAAGGCGATATTGACGAGGGCGAAATCGAAATCGGTCAGGTTCACTCGATGGTAACCGAGCTGAAATCCGTGGCAGCTATCTTCCGCGATTTGGAAGCTCAGTACATTGCCGCTAAAGAGCGCCTTCTCAGGGGCTAATTCCCTTATCCGCTCATCACCATAATCAATCTGCCCTCCGCTACTCGTTGTAGGAACGGAGGGCATCTTTTTTCCTCCCGTTCAGCGGCATCAGCCTCCTTCGCTACTCGTTGTAGGAACGGAGGGCAACTTTTTTCCTCCCGTTCAGCGGCATCAGCCTCCTCCGCTACTCGGTGTAGGAACGGAGGGCAACTTTTTTCCTCCCGTTCAGTCGCATCAGCGTTCTCCGCTAGTCGGTGTAGGAACGGAGGGCATCTTTTTTCCTCTCGTTCAGCCGCATCAGCCTCCTCCGCTACTCGGTGTAGGAACGGAGGGCGTCTTTTTTTCTTCCGTTCAGCCGCATCAGCCTTCACCGCACCATTTATGTGTCTCATTTGTTCGTTGGGTAATAAAGTAGGTTTCATCATCATATTGGTCTATTTGTTTACATGCACTTTTTCGAAAGCGACGGTGCAAAGGTAGCACACGGCATAAACCGCAAGTGTATTAAAGTGTATCAAACTGTATCGAAGTGTATCGTAACGTATCCTAACGTATTAAACTGTATCGAAGTGTATCGAAACGTATCGAAGTGTATTAAACTGTATTATAGTGTATCGTAGGCTATAGGAATTAATTAGAGTTTATCAGAACTTATCAGAGTTTATCGGAATTAATCCGATTAGCTCCGATTAGCTCCGATTGGTTCCGATTGGCTCCGATTGGTTCCGATTGGCTCCGATTGGTTCCGATTGGCTCCGATTAGCTCCGATTAGCTCCGATTGGTTCCGATTGATTCCGATTGCTTCCGATTGGTTCCGATTGGCTCCGATTGGTTCCGATTGATTCTGATTGGCTCGGATGGGTTCGGATAGCTAATAGCATTAGTTATCACGGGCACACAGGTGCCGGCGGTACTACCGGATCCAATGCATAGCACTATAACTACGATGGGGTGCAGTAGCGGCAAGGGAAAAATGGGAGAAAAGTGTATCTTTGCAGAGCGCATTCGGTGGCGGGGTTGTCGCGCAGAGTGCGCTTGAATGTATATAGTTATTGTATTAAAGAACGATTGTTTATGAATGAACTTAATGTCGCTTGCAAGCCCGAAACGGCTTGCCGTCTCACTTCCCTCCCGGAATTTGATTTTCGTATGTACCGCGTCAAGGAACTTGCCGTGCTGTACTTTCCCTCGGTAGCTAATGCCACGCGGTCGCTATCGGCACTAATTCGCCGAGATCCACTGCTACTGACCGATTTAGAGCATGCCGGCTATGGACGCGGTATTCGCTATCTGAGCCCCGAAATGGTTCGCATCATTGTGCACTACTTAGGCACCCCCGCTGAGTTCGTATCGCTGATGCATCCCGATGCCGGCTAAGCGCATCGGAAAGGTATATACCTTTTATAAGGTGGAGCCGTCCGGATTGGTGTATCTCCTCTGCCTCAGCAAGGCGGAGGAGGCGCATTGCCTATTTATCGCGGATAAAGATGTTGATCGGCACGCCCGAAAAATCCCAATTCTCGCGTATCTTATTTTCCAAAAAACGCTTGTAAGGCTCTTTCACCCAATTGCTTAGGTTGGTATAGAAAGCAAAGGAGGGCACCGCGGTGGGTATTTGCATTACATATTTGATTTTGATGTATTTCCCCTTAATAGAGGGTGGGGGAGTGGCTTCAATCAGTGGCAGCATCACCTCGTTCAGCTTGTGCGTGGGAATGCGTTGCGTGCGGCGCTCGTAAACCTGTTCTGCCGTTTCCAATATCTTGAAGATGCGTTGCTTGGTAAGTGCCGAAACAAACAGAATGGGAAAGTCGGTAAACGGAGCCAAACGCTCGCGGATGGCGGCTTCGAATACACGTATCGCTTGCGGCGATTTATCCTCCGCCAAATCCCATTTATTGACACAAACCACCAATCCCTTGCTGTTGCGTAGCGCAAGCGAAATGATGTTTACATCTTGTGCTTCAATGCCGCGGGTGGCATCGATGAGCGCGATGGCCACATCGCAGTACTCAATGGCGCGGATGGCTCGGATTACCGAGTAGTACTCGGGGTCCTCCTGCACTTTGCCCTTTTTGCGAATGCCCGCCGTATCGACGAGGAAAAAGTTCATTCCGAACTTGTTGTATTCGGTGTAGATAGCGTCGCGCGTGGTGCCGGCGATGTTCGTTACAATATGCCTATCTTCACCGAGGAATGCATTTACTAATGAGGATTTGCCCGCATTGGGCCTACCGATAACGGCAAAGCGCGGCAACTCTTTGTCGGTATCTTCGTTTGGTTTTGTTTTGAAGAGGCTCACCACGCGATCCAGCAGATCGCCCGTGCCACTGCCGTTTATGGCGCTTACAGGATAGGGATCGCCCAATCCGAGTGCGTAGAATTCGGCGCTCTGCATACCTATTTCAAAGTTGTCCGCTTTGTTCGCCACAATCACGATGGGCCGATCGCTCCGGCGCAGCACTTGAGCCACCTCTTTATCCAATTCGTTGATTCCCTCCTGCACATCTACCACAAAGAGAATTACATCGGCTTCCTCCACGGCAATGGATACCTGCTTGTTGATTTCGCTTTCGAATACGTCGTCGCTGCCGGCCACCCATCCGCCCGTATCCACTACGGAGAACGCTTTGCCCGTCCACTCGGCATGTCCGTACTGACGATCGCGCGTGGTTCCCGCTTCGTCGTTCACAATGGCTTGCCGCGTTCCGATTAACCGATTAAAGAGGGTGCTTTTGCCCACGTTAGGGCGCCCCACAATTGCTACTAATTGTCCCATAATACTTGCATTCGCTGTTTATACAACAAGGAAGCATGCCTGTTTGTTCACTTCTCGTCGTCGAGGGGTTAGTTGCTCCTTTTCGCTCGCCTTTGTAGTGGGAAACAGAGCTTTCCCCAATAGATCTGCGTTTGTACTCCCTTTAATCATCTAAAAAGGTATATAAGTTTGCGTCAAAAGGTATATAAGTTTTGAATGAAACCTATATACCTATTAAAGGAAAGGTATATACATTTCGGAAGCAATAACAGTTGCTATTAAGGAGCCGGATTATGCCTCATAGGAAGAAGATGGAATATTTGTCCGGCTCGTGGCTTGTTTCGGTCAAATTGGCAGGTTTTGTTCTAAAAACACATAAATAACATTAAACGGGAGGATGCATAGTGGGGCTGATCGAAAGCAAATGTGTACATTAGCGGTCGGTTAGGTTGCGAGAGGATATTGGCAATCTTCTCGGAGCCGTGACCGAAGGAATATTAAGAACAAGGTTAGTACTGATGCCAATGAAACAACTCCAAAGGGTAGCGGTTACCATTTTGTCGTGCTTTACAGTGTATGTAACGGCTACGGCGCAGAGCTTTATTCCCGGGATTCAACCGGACAAATTGCCACATTCGGTGGCACAAATTCACACCCACAAGGCAGATTCCTTATCGAGCAGCTCGTTGCTTGCTGATGGAAAAGGCTTGGTGGAACAAATTAATGAGAAACGGCGGAAACAGAACGAAGCACTTGAAGATGCTATCCTCAGGGAAAGCCTCGAGTATCCCGCTATTGATCTTTATGGCGAAAACAGCTGGGGACGCTACGTAAATCCGTTTGCCGGAGGTGCTGCTGCTGAAATCCCCGCCACTTACGAAATAGATTGCAACGGCTTTATTATGCCGCTTGACGGGGCGATACGTATAACCTCCAATTATGGCTATCGGAAACGCTTCGGGCGTATGCATCGGGGGATGGATATCGGCTTGCACACGGGCGATACCGTGCGCTCCGCATTTGATGGTAAAGTGCGTATTGTGGGTTACGAAGGCGGCGGTTACGGCAAGTATGTGGTAATTCGCCACCCCAACGGGTTGGAAACCGTTTACGGACATATGAGCCGCCATTTGGTGCGTGAAAACGAAGTTGTGCGTGCCGGCGAAGCGATCGGCTTAGGCGGTTCTACCGGTAGAAGCACCGGTCCGCATCTTCATTTTGAATGCCGCTTTATGGGAATCGATATTAACCCGACCCAAATCATCGACTTTGCAAACGGCTCGCCGCTGAGGGATATATATACCTTTAGGCGTGGTGCAACATCGCGCGCAGCAAGTAGCTATGCATCGGCTCGCTCCGCAAAGAACAGCTACAAAAAGTCTAATGCACAAAAGGCACATAAGCCTCAAGTGTACCGCATCCGTAAGGGCGATACACTCGGCGGTATATCCAAAAAGACCGGTGTGCCCGTGAAAAAGCTGTGCAAAATCAATAAGATATCGACCAAAACAACCATCAGAGAGGGTAAAACCTTGCGTATACGCTAAAAAGGTCTCCCTACAGTGGAAATGATCGTTCGCCCGTGTTCCGGAAGAAGGAGTGCGGGCGAACGGCGTTTAAAAGCATCGTATTACGGCAATTGAACGGGATTGTGGCACAAAAAGGCTACTTTTGCGCTATGAAGGCAATGAAAGGACATTGGTGCCTGTTGATCGGTTTGGCACTATTTTTGCAATGCTGTATACCGGAAGCCTCTGCGCAGCGCATCCGTATCCACGGCATTGTGACGGATCGCGACGGAGATCCGGTGCCGTTTGCCAATGTAAAACTATCGGGAAAAGCGATTGGTGGCGCTACCGATCTGAAAGGTCGGTACAGCTTTACCCTGCTTCCGATAGAGGATTCCACCGCAATTCTGTTCAGCGCCATAGGCTATCGCACGGTAACCAAGCCGTTCCCGGGCGGAATTAAGGATTCGCTCCGTTTGGATGTATCCCTGCCCGACGAGGCAATCGCCTTGGAAGGCGTTACCGTAACCGCAACGGGGCGCAAAAAAAGTATGGAGCAGATCAAGCCCGAGCATGTGCTCATCGCGGCAGCACCGGTGGCGGGCGTGGAAGCGTTGGTGGCTACCTACGCAGGGGTAACGCAAAACAACGAGCTAAGTAGCCAATACAGCGTGCGTGGCGGTAGTTACGACGAAAACATGATCTACGTGAACGGAATGGAAATAGCCCGTCCGCTGCTCGTTCGTTCCGCACAACAGGAGGGACTCAGCTTTGTTAATCCGCGAATGACCGAACGGGTCGATTTTTCCGCCGGTGGCTTTACGGCAGAGTATGGCGACAAAATGTCCAGTGTGTTGGATATTCGCTACAAAAAGCCGGCTCAGTTTGAAGCCGCCGTGGACTTGGGATTGCAGGGCGATAACCTCTATATCGGCTCGCATAAGGGTGGTTTTTCGCAAATCACAGGCGTGCGCTTTAAGGATGGGCGTAACATGCTTTCCTCATTGGAAACCAAAGGCGAGTACCGCCCGCTATACTTAGACGCGCAAACCTATATGGTGCAGCGCCTTTCCTCCAAGTGGCAGCTGTCGCTTCTTGCTAACGTATCGCTAACGGATTATACCTTTATCCCTCAAACGAGGGAGACCGTTTTCGGCACAACTACTAACCTGAAGAAGCTTCGCATCTACTTCGACGGGCGCGAGCAGGATAACTTCCTCTCCGCTTATGGCGCCTTTACCGTCGATTATACGCAAAACGAATCCGTGCGCCATAGCCTCAGCGTGGCGCTCTTTGGCAGCCGTGAGCGCGAAACCTATGATATCGAGGGTAGCTACTTCCTACAGGGCGATGCCAAAACAGGCCAAGATGCGCTCCCCGGAGATGTATCCTTGGGAGCCCTCGCTACCGGTAGTAACCTGGAACATGGGCGCAATAAGCTCGATTCACGCCTGCTGACCGCCTCCTACCGCCTAACTTTTGTGTGGAACCGGCTTAATACGCTCCGAACCGGTGCTGATGTGCGCATAGAACAGGTAAAAGACGATATATCCGAATGGACCCTTCTCGATTCCGCCGGATACAATCGGCCGCATTACGAGGATCGCCTCGAAGTGCTTTACAATCTCTATTCGGCGCAACGTATGCACTCGGTGCGCGCTTCCCTCTTTGCGCAAAACGAAATGCAGCTTGGGCAGTGGCGCTTGGTACCCGGCTTGCGCGCCTCCTGGTGGTCCTTTAACAAGGAATTCATTATAAGTCCGCGTTTGGTAGCATCCTATCGTCCCAAAGCGGTTCCCGATTTATTGCTGCGCACCGCCGCAGGTTTGTACTATCAAGCCCCATTCTATAAGGAATTGCGCACCATTGTACCGGACGAAGCGGGTAATAACTATGTGGCGCTTAACCGAAAGATTAAGTCGCAAGGCTCCGTGCATTTGGTTGCCGGTGCCGATTATGCCTTCCGACAGGCAGGGCGCCCCTTCAAGTTCACGGCGGAAGTTTACTTCAAATATCTGTTCCACATCAATCCTTATCGCGTAGATAATGTCAAAATCCGCTATATGGGTGCCAACGTAGGTAGCGGATATGCGGCGGGAATTGACCTGAAACTCTTCGGCGAGTTCGTGCCGGGCGTGGATTCGTGGGTGACCGCTTCGCTGCTTCACAGCCGCCAAACGCTTCCCGGAATAGGCTCTATGCGGCTTCCCAACGCACCTTTGTACAACTGCTCGCTTTTCTTCCGCGATTACTTCCCGGGCTTTAAGCCCATAAGCCTCAGTTTGAGGGGCTTGCTATCGGGTGGATTACCCCAATTCAAGCCTGCCGCCGGCTTCGAGCTACCGGTCTTTACCGGTAAACCCTATATGCGTGTGGACATCGGGCTTACTTACCGCCTTTTCGAGCGTACCCGCAACCGCCGCGCCTCAGCGTGGGATGTATTCAAATATATAGAGGCATCGGTCGATCTCTTCAATCTTTTCGATAACGCCAACGCGGGCGGCTACTACTGGGTTACGGACGCGAACAACCACATCTTTGCCGTACCGAACTATCTCACGCGTCGGCAGCTCAACATTCGCCTTTCCGCCGCCTTCTAACTTCGTAGAATTTGCTCCGTTTGTACCTCCGGAAAGCGCGTTGCCAGTAGCGATGCCGCACGCTCTATCTGTGCGCGGTGAGCCGCTTTGTCCTTCGGCCGGTGTCGAACTAAGCGTTGCAGCGCCTCAGCCGTCCCTAATGCCTCCGTGGCGGACGCATCCAACCAGCCATCCATAAGCCGTTCAAATAGAATACGAACCGCCGTTTCGGACGGGTGAACCATATCTTCCGCGTAGAAGCGATAGTCCCGCAGTTCGTCCAGCATAATTTCGTACGACGGAAAGTAGCTCAAACGCGCTCCGTAGCGTGCTTTGAGCGCCTCCTTGAGTAGCACTAAACGCGCCTTGCTCTCCGCATTTCCCTCCGCGCCGTATGCCAAATAGCGAATCGGACTAATAGTGAGCAGCACGCAGAGCGACCGATTTCGCTCCAGCAACCTATCCAGTGCTGCCGTGAGCCGAAGCTCCATTTCCGCCACCGATGCCATTCGATGCTCAAACAGCTCTGCCGGCAAACGGTGGCAATTAGCTACCACCTCGCCGCTCGCCTTCCACCAATAACAGTAGGAGGAGCCCAGCGTCAGCAGAAGCCAATCTGCTTCCGTCGCATAGAGCCTCGAGCGATCCAACGTTTCATTCAGATGCGCTACCAGAGCCGCTTCATCCGTATCGCTAAACGATGAGTGATGCATCAGGCTGACCCATACTCCGTTTGCCTGAATCAATTGCTCGCAGGTGTAGTGCCGTTCCGCATCGAGCAACTCTTCCAAGGCGCGCGCAATCGAAAGTGGATTATAGAGCGTGCCATACGGATTTACCAATATGTCGAAACCTAACCCGTGTAGCCGCTGAGCAATGTTATCGCTGAAACAGCTGCCGAGCGACATGAGCCGCATTCCGTAGCGTAGCGACCTGTCGCAACACGCCATCTTCCACTGCTCCACAGGCGTGGAGAGCGCCACGCTCCTGCTTCTTCCTCGTTCGTTATCCCTCATTGCTCCTTGCTTTCTCCGTATCGTTCTATTATCGTCCCCGAATTTGCTTCGTCTTTTCTCCGTATCTCCGCTACGTCTCCTCCGTATCTCCTCTGCGCTTCCTCCGTACCTCCTCTGCATTCCTCCGTATTTTCCGCCGTGCCTCCTCCGTTTGAAAGCATTAGTACTGGTGCCGATCCCGCACCGTATTTCTATCTCTGCCCTGCTCGGCGCCCATCTCTATTCTGTACCGACAGGGCACCCTCGGTGGCACTATCCGTTGATATGCCGGCGGATCGGCGTACGCTTCGCCGGTCGGTGCCGGTATCCGCGGTAACGGAGCTCGGTGCAAATGTACCTGATTCCGCACAATTCGTTTCTTTTTTACCGTAGAACCGTTATGCTGACCGCAGTGAAGCCGATCGCAGTGCAGCAGATATTGAGACGGAAGTAGGGAGAGGTTGGCGCAGAGGATTATGCATATCGAGGTGTAGGTTACGATGAAACGCTATGGAAGTAGGGAGATATTCAAATGAAGGATGGGAGGTATCGGGGTGGATGTACGGTGCAGTTGGAGAAAAGTCTATAGACTTTTGGAAAATACTCTATAGACTTTTTCGGAAAACTCTATAGACTTTCTGGAAAAACTCTAT
>CABTZX010000006.1 GCA_902489445.1 uncultured Bacteroidales bacterium | reverse complement strand
GTTTTCCCGGAAAGTCTATAGAGTTTTCCAAAAAAGTCTATAGAGTATTTTTAGAAAGTCTATAGACTTTTCTCCGACCGCACCGTACAAACGCTCCGATACCTCCCATCCTCCGCTCCGTTCCCATCGTACAAGCGGTCGGTCAGCTCCTAACCCTTTCCAGGACATAATCTGCTCTGCTCAGTATCTTGTTGGGGAAGCATCCGTATTTGCCCCATTCTCTTTGCTCCGTTTGCTCACGGGTCAGGGTTTCCAACGTTCGTTTTCTTTCTCCATTTTGTATCGTGTGATCATTCTATTCACAGGGAGGAAGGTGCAAAGGTAGATGGGCGAACGGAATTGTGGAAAGGACGTCATTTTCGCTTAGGCAGGGAGATCTCTTCCGGTGAGTAAGGGATGTCGAGAAAAAAGTTGACCGAATATTGCTCTTAATTCATTCTAATTATTAACTTTGCGATGTCGTACGATGAAAAGCCCCATATAAAAAGGCTCTCGTTGCGGCAATGAAAAGTAACGTACATAACAGGAAAGGTAACAGATTATAAGATAGTTTTATGCACAAAAAGATTACTACTTTTTTAATGCTCGGAGCACTGCTTGCCGGAGCATTGACTATGATGGCGCAAACAAGCGCAAATGCTCCGCTTCAGGGCAATGCTACTGAAGTGAACACTCAGGGCTCGCGTCCGCGCCCCGACTACAGCAAGAAGTTCAAGGAAGGCAAATTCTTCTATTATATTATAGATGAAGCCGCCAAAACAGTAGGCGTAGCCCCCGCCAATGGGATGGACGACGATATGTACATCAAGCATATGGAAATCCCCGAAACGATCAAGCATATGGGCAACACCTACACGGTAACGGAAATAGGGCCGGCAGCTTTTTCCAACTGCTTCTACCTTTTATCGGTTAAAATACCAAATACCGTAAAGTATATTGGTGACAGAGCCTTCACCGGCACAGCATTGGAAAGTATCACCATTCCTGATGGAGTGGAAGAAATCGGTGACGATTGCTACAACGGCTGTATTAAAGCTAAGCAACTTACCATCGGCAAAGGACTGAAAGTAGCCGGACGCGATCCTTTCATTGGCTGTTGGGACTTGCAGAACATCACGGTAGATCCGGCAAACCCACTCTATGCAAGCAAGGACGGCATTCTCTACAGCAAGGATATGGTGACACTGATTAAGTGTCCTGCATGGCGTACGGCAGTTACTGAAGTTACCTTACCCTCTACAGTAGAAAAATTAGGGAATGGCGCTTTCGAATACTGCGAATACATCACTAATATAAAGCTAAACGAAGGGCTCAAAGAGATAGGAGCCAGAGCATTCCATATGTGCGTTAGTCTCAAAACGCTCCGTATTCCTGCAACAGTGGAAAAAATTGAGGACGGCTCCGCCTTTGTTCTGTTGCGCGACTGCAAACAGTATGAAGTAGCTGAAGGGAATACGCACTTTGAAACGATGCTTGATGGACAGCTTTTGGTAGACAAAGCGGAAAAGAAAGTGGTCTCTATCCTATATACGATGGCTACCGACAAACTTACCATTCCTGAAGGCATTGAAGCCATTGGCGATAAGGCTATGATGGTTATCTATGAAAACAACGATACCGAATACGACTACCGCGGCCGCGGTCGCTACTGCGTGGAACTTCCTTCTACACTGAAGAAGGTGGGTGTGTTTGCTTTCAGTGGAACGAATATCCGTTCGGCTAAAGTTCCCGATGGCGTAGAAACGATTCCTCAAGGATGTTTCGACGATTGCAAGAAACTGAACTATGTTTCTTTGGGTAAGGGATGTAAGTACATTGGTGAAGGCGTTTTCAACAATTGTGACGCAATGGCATCCTCCGCTAATAGCGTTCTGCGCGTTTATGCCGTAGAACCCCCTGCTCTGCTTAAGGACAAGGAAGGGCAAGACGTAAAGCCTTTTGATGAAAAGATGTTCCTCAAAACCACGCTTCAGGTTCCTTCTGCCAGCCTTAATAAATATCAAGCCGTAGCTACCAAGGGATGGAGCGACTTTTTGAAAGTAGTAGCGTTGGAAGAACAATCTGCTGAAACAATTAGCGCTGATGCTCCCGTTATTGTAACGCTTGACGGTGCCCTCTCCGTATCTACGCCTAAAGCCGGTTTGGTTACTATCTATACCGTAGACGGCAAACAGCTCTACAGCACGATGCAGAGCCGGTTCACCGTAGAACTGCCGCAAGGTATATATCTCGTTACCTATATGGGTAAAAGCTATAAAGCTTTGGTTCGATAAAGAATAAGAATAACAACAAAATACTGAAATCATCATGAAACGTTTCACTACTGCTTTATTATCGTTCATAGCGATAATAGCATGCGCGGCATCAGCCTATGCGCAAACCGGTAAGATTACCTTCACTACCGAAGTTCCGGAAGGGGATAAGGTCAACCTCATCATCAAGCCTTCGGATAAGGTGAAGGTTGAAGGCGCACACGCAGTAACCATCCAAGGAGGTGTAGCTTGGGAAGTGGAAGAACCCACTATCACTATTACCGGTCCGGTTGAGTTCTTTGATTGCAACATGAGCCGTATCAAGGATATCAAGTTTGAAAATTGTACGGCAATGAAGCAACTCTTTGTCAATACCAACATTATGACTGCGTTGGATTTGACCGGAATGAGTGCTCTAACCTATTTGGATGCTTCCTCCACGAATCTAATTGATTTGAATCTTAAGGGCTGTAGCGCCCTCACAACGCTCAAGTGTGATGGCACGAAGTTGGAAACCATTCAAAACATTCAAGATGCAACAAAGTTAAAATGGGCATCTTTCAATATTGGCCAACTTAAGAGCATTGATCTATCAGGACTCAACGACCTAAAAGAAATTGACTTGAGCCATAACAATCTTACTGATATTACAGTAAATAATTTGCCGGCGCTGACGGACATTAGCCTTACGTACAATCCGCTTAAATCGGCATCGTTCAGCAACTGCAATTTGCTTGAAACGCTTAACCTAAGCAATGGAGCTTTGGAAAGCTTTACTGCTAAGGGGTTACCCGCGCTAAGTGAAATCAACCTGTACCAGAATAAGCTGACTAAGATTGAACTATCCGAGTTGCCTGTACTTATTGAACTCAATTTGGCGAGCAACAAGCTTTCTGAAGTGGACCTCTCTAAGTGTACCGCACTCTCTATCATTGACTTGAACTCGAACCTATTCAATGGCACTTTTGAATTGAAAGATTCAAACCGCTTGAAGAAATTCAATATTGGACGTAACGCCCTCACTTCGTTCAAATTAACGGGCTGCCCGCGTTTGGAACAATTGATTATTCAGGGAAATAAACTGACCGATCTTGATCTTTCTGCTTGCACTTCAACTGCTGTAAATGAGGTTTATGCTGAAAACAACGCACTTACCTCTGTTAAGCTGGTGGATATGAAGCACCTTTCACTTGCAGGCAACCAATTAACCTCTATTGACCTCACTCCGTGCAAATCCCTTAAGTACGTGGATTTGGGGAACAATAAATTCACGGGAGTAGACTTTTCCAACCTTGCTTCGCTGAAGGAAGTGTATATCTATGGCAACAGCATCAAGGGCGAAGAGATGAATAAGCTCATCGCATCCTTGCGTAATATTGAAATTTCTACTACCCCAACTACCACAACGAAGCCTCTTACTGAAGGCGAAGATCCGATCGGACCTACGCCTGATGATCCCATACAGGACGATCCAAAGGGATATATCTATGCAGTTGAAAGTCAGGCTGAAAGCGAAAATAACATCTGCACCGTAGAAAATGTAGCTGCAGCTCTCGCCAAGAACTGGATTGTAAACGACTTCCGTACACATCAGGCATATAAAGGAGCCGAACTGCGCACCATCACCTGCAAAACGGAAGGCAAGGGCGGTTCGATCAAAATTAATGGTAAGGATCAATTGCAAGTCTACACCGATAGCAAGGTTACTGTAACGGTTATTCCTGATGAAGGTTATGGGCTGGCTGATTTGAAATATCGTTCAATTGATATCTTCAACGATAAGGAATTCTTTGTTACCAAAGATGGTGAAGTGGTTGCTACCTTTACGGACAAGATTTGCAAAGTACGCCTCCGCAGAGAAGGTCACGGTATCTTGGAACTCGAAGGAAAGAATTTTGATCTCGACAGAATGCCTATCGGCAGAGAAATAAAAGTCGTTGCCGATATCTACCCGATTGAAGAATACGAAAGAGAATTAACTTCACTGAAGGCAAACGATAAGGACATTATTGGCGACAAGAGCGTTAAGCTTGAAGGCGACACCAAGATTGTAGCTGTATTCGATTGGCTCGGTGATGGCGATGATCCCTATGCCGGTGAAATCTACGATAACGCTGAACAGATTGAAGCTGTAAAAGCTGATTACGTTGTTTATCCTAATCCCGCAAACGAAGAAGTGTTCGTTGCCAATGCGGCTCCGGAAGCTGCCGTTAAGGTATACAGCTTGGACGGCGTACGTTTGTACAACGGTGCTACCGATGCACAGGGCAATAGCAGCTTTAACGTAAGCACTCTGAGCGATGGTGTTTACATCGTATCTGTAGGTGGCGTTTCCAAGAGACTTGTTGTACGTCACTAATTGCTTAAGGCACATAGCCTAATATAAATGCGAAAGGGGGCTTTCCGATATCTTCGATAGAAGAAAGTTACCCTTCGCTTTTTGTTTTGTAGCATTGGAAACATATCAACGATTAATAGGTATATAACTTTCGATTGATATGTATATACCTTTTCACTGAGAGGTATATACCTTTTCACGAAAACATATATACCTTTTGGCGAACCCGTAACGACTATAAAATCGCAAAGCATTCAATACCGATAAGAAATGAAATTCAGATTAAAACAGATCCTCCCAACTCTTGCAGCGGGATTGCTGGTTGGGCTTAATACCACAACGGCGGAAGCTCAGGAGGCTTTCGGGGGATTCCCGCCCTGCTTTAACGAAACGAGCGGAACCCTTCGCGCTGCTGAGTCTACGAATCTCGTTAAAATAGCGCCCAACTTCAATGTGGCTGACCTCAAGTCGCTGGACCAATGGGGAACCGATGACCTCCATTTCAAGCCACTCCAGATAGGTAAAGTAATCCCCGCCTCAATCAACTTCGCCGGTGAAGCTACAAAGGTCACCTTAGAAACAGGCAAGGAGCTTTATCGTTTGGTTATCTCCTCACCCGGAGCTATGGCAATGACGCTTACTTATAGCGACTTCTTCATTCCAAATGACGGAAGTAAGCTCTATATCTATAATGCTAACCGCACGGCTCTGCTGGGAGCTTATACCTACGAAACGCACCCCAAGCATGGTGTTTTTTCTAACGAACCGGTACAGGGCGATGAACTTATATTGGAATATGTCCCCGGTGCGTCCGCCGAAATGCCTTCGCTGCTGATATCCGGTATCGGATACATCTACTATCCTCACATCGGAATCGGTTCTCTCAATAAGACGCAAAAAGGCTTTAATCCCGGCGAAGATAACAGCGACCCCACTTGTCAGGTGAGATCAGGCATCAATTGCCCTGACGGAGCAGAATGGCAAACCGAAAAGGCGGGGGTTATCCAGATGGTTATGTATGAGGAAGGTTATTTGGGGTGCTGCTCGGCAAACCTTTTGAATAACACCAATGAGGACTTTGCTCCCTATATCATTTCTGCAGCGCACTGTATTAATGGCGACAACGAGAAACCGCTTACCATTCAGGACGATTTGGACAAGTGGACCTTCCGCTTCCATTACGAAAAGCCTACTTGCAGTAACGGCTCCGAAGGCTTGAGCCGCGGTAAGTCAATTATCGGTTGTACCGTAAAAACCTATCTACCTATTACGGACGAAAAGGGTACCCCTATGAGCGACGGGTTGCTCCTGCTTGCCAACAATAAGGTTCCTGAAAATTATCGTGTGTACTATAACGGCTGGGATCGCCGCACCCCTTTACCCAAAGGGAAAGTAACGGGTATACACCACCCCAGCGGTGATGCAAAAAAAATCTGTTCTTCACCTGAACTATTAGGTCTCGGCACTTGGGATACTCCGGGGAGTGCGGGTGGTAAAATGGCTCATTTCCGCGTTGAATTTACCCATGGCGACACGGAAGGCGGTTCATCCGGTTCGTCTCTCTTTGACAAAAACCACTTAGTTATCGGTACGCTCACCGGGGGACGCTCCGGTTGCGGCAGCACTAACTACTACGGCCGTCTGTTCCACCACTGGAACCGATATAAGAAAACGGGCAACCCGCTTTCATCTATGGATATTTATCTCGACCCTAAAACACAGGGGGAAGCTGAAAAGCTTGAAGGTACTTGGCGCAACGGACTAAAGCCGCTCCAGCGCGTACCCGGAATTAGCGTGGATTTAGTTGAAGATAATATCAAACTGACTTGGAAAGCCGTCAGCAAAGAAAGTGTACCTTCCGAATGGAAAATCTTTTATCGCATTTATAGGAATGGTGAATTTATCAAAGAAGTAGATTCCGATTCCGAAATGTCGTTCACGGAAAGCCGCGCCGAAGCGCTCGGTGGAAAAGATCGTATCGGAAGTGTGGTCTATGGTGTACAGGTTCGCTACAACTATAACGGACAAACTATCCCCGATGACGGCCATAACAATGGAAATCCCTATACCTACGGGGACTCCGATATGGCTGAATGCGGTATGTATCTTGGGGAACTTGCGACAAAAGTACCCGTAACCGTAAAGGAAAGTGGCTCGGGTGTAAACCTTTCGTGGGAGGAACCTACCTATTTGCAGGAAGTATCGCTCTTTGGTTATCCCGAAAATATGGAGCTGGCTACCTATACGCGTCCCCAGTGCGATATGAAAGGCCGTTGGGAATCATCTCGCCGCTTTAACCTTGCCGTACGAATGCCGAGCGATAAATTCGCTAAGGAAAAGGCTCCGTGTGTATATGCCGTCAACTTAGTACCCGATACAAAGGCACAAGGCAAGTACCGTCTCTATATACGTAATGGTGCCAAATACAGCAAAACTGCCGGTGGTGTAGTTGGACGTGTATACGAACAACCCTTTGACGTACCGGATACCTGGAAAGAAGGTGAATGGATTACCGTACTTTTGGATAAGCCTTTGCAGTTTGATCCGATGGACGATCTCTTCGTCGGCTATAGTGTGGATAACGACAAAGCGCCCTTAGGATTGGCTTATGTAAAGGATTCCGGCGATGCCCTTCGTTGGTATTACGATGCCTTCCTACTGGTTAACGACCTCGTCCAGCCCGTTCCGGAAGATTACTATAAAGGTTCTACGCCTCCCGATGCGTATCACGCTATCCGTGTGGTATTTGCTTCTTCGCCAAAGGCAGAAAAGCAAACGGATTTCAAATGCTTCGTAAAGGGCAAAACGGCAGTTCCTTTCCCCGTAGTTAAAGGCTACAAAGTGATTAAGAACGGAGCCGAAATTGCCAATAATGTTACCGGTACTTCTTACAATGATGCTTCCGGTAAAACTACGGATAACTACGAAGTGGTTGCTTCTTATGAAAGCACCACCTACACCGATGGCATTACCGGCACAGAACCGGAAGTGTATCCTACCCTACTGAACGCTAACGCAACGCTTAACGTAAAGAACAATAGCAGTGTTGTTCTCTTGAGCGTGTTCGGAATGGATGGAAAACTTCTGATGCAGATTGATAATCCCACAGAAAGCGTTGATTTGTCTACTCTACCTGATGGGGTATTTGTCGTAACTTTGGATACTGCCGCACGACGCATCTCGCAGCGGATAACCAAATCCGACCTATTCTAACCCCACACAACTCCGTAACCACGGAGTAAAAGAGGGGAGCAGATCCGCAACGGATCTGCTCCCCTCTCCTTTTTATCCCATTCTTATGACATATTCTTAGGGAGAAGATCGTAAATATGATCCTACTACAATAGCCCAACACCCTAACATTTTTTATTAATTATATTCTTTTCAAATAGCAAACTATGACTCTTTCCTTCCATCTAGCCAATTTACTTTGAAATAGATTCCCTGCAGATGTCTGTAACTATCGGTAGATCCAACATGAGGTATTTATCTTTAATCCTTTACCAGCTTCTTTTCACTCGCGCACTGCTGCCCATACAAGGAACGGAGCATAGTAGGGTTAGGGGATATATTGATAGAGGTGGCGGATGATGGTGACGCAGTTTTCCTCGCCGAGCTTACCGCTGTTGAGCGAAATGTGGTATAGGTCGGCATCGCCCCAGTCTCTTCCGGTGTAGTAGCGATAATGGCGTTTGCGTGCCCGATCGCGTTTTTTGATCAACTTGGCAGCTTCGGCGGCATTATCGGCGGCATGATAGCGATCCACAATTCGGCGGATACGACTTTCATCATCGGCATGGATAAACACGTTGAGCACATCGTTTCTGCCGCGCAGGATATAGTCTGCAGCGCGCCCCACAATCACGCACGGCTCCTTTTCGGCAAGGGATGCGATGAAGTCGTATTGCGCATTGACAATTCGGTCGCTCGGAGTGGTGGTTGGGTGCTGCAAGCCGGGCCCTTCCACGGTAAGAGGCACGTAATCCAAGGCGCTACTCGGCTGGTACTCACCACGCGATTCGATGTACTCTTCCGAAAAGCCGTACGCATCGGATAATTCCTCGATAATCTGCCTATCGAAGAACGAGATCGAAAGCTCGTCCGCCAAGCGTTTCCCAATGGTACGTCCGCCACTGCCAAACTGACGGCTTATTGTGATAATTCTGAATGCCATAGCCTGACCATTCCTCTTTGCCGCGACTAAGTTACACATAATCCGCGGAACGCGAGGCAGAAACCGCTCGAAAGAGATCGCTATAAGGAACCGAACGAGTACGAGCGGATCAAGACAGTTACATACCACCCTGACGAAAGGTATATACCTTTCAGATGAAACTTATATACCTATCACTTCAAAGATATATACCTATCAAACGAAACCTATATACCTATTGAGAGACGGCTCCGGACGTATGGATCAGTGACTCTCACGTTCTTGGGCAGCTTTGAGCAGGCGCGCCGTGAAAGCGTAGTTCTTGATACCCCAACGGGGTGCGATCAGCTCGGCATCGGGAGCCGAAGCAATGAAGCGTTCTACCGTAACGGAGGGCTTCAGCAGGGCAAGAAAATCGAGGCACAACTCGATATACTCCTCGGGATCAAAGAGCTTAAAGCGGCTCGGATCCATTTGATATGCTGTAGCCATGGGACTTCCCCTCAGGATTTGCAGTTGATGCAGCTTGAGCGTATCCAAGGGAAGCTCGTTAAGGCGTATGGCGTGTTCGAGCATCTCACTGCGCGTCTCCCCGGGCAAGCCCAATATAAGGTGTGCTCCCACCGGAATGCCGCGTGAAGCGGTGCGTCGGATGGTATCGCAAGCGGTTGCGTAATCGTGACCGCGATGTACGTTTCGCAAAGTTCGGTCAAGTGTGCTCTCAATGCCGTATTCTACCATCACGAAGCGTTGCGCTGCCAATCGGGTCAATTCGTCCAACAGAGCCTCGGGCATCAGGTCGGGACGCGTGGCAATGACAATACCGACCACGCCGGGATAGGCGGCCGCTGTGCGGAACTTATCGATGAGTTGCGCGCGAGATGCATAAGTTGTGGTGTAGGACTGAAAGTACGCCAAATACCTCATAGATGGGTACTTGTAGCGAAAGAAGTCGATTCCGGCAGCCAATTGCTGTTCAATGGGCTGTTCGCGAAGGGCATACGCGGGACTGAAGGCCCGATTGCTGCAATAGGTACATACCTCGCCACGCTCTTTTCCGTGCAAAGGACAAGCAGAAGAGGCAGAAATTGAGATCTTCTGTACCTTTTCCCCGGGAAAGTAGCGGGCAATGAAGGAGGCGAAATTGCTCTTTTGAACCCGTTCGTAGAGGGAATCCATCAGAACGATCAGGCGAGAATGAGGTAGACTAAGCTAAAGAGGATGCTTTCGTACTCATAATCACCCTCTTCGGCTCCTTTCAGCCGCGCATCGGCAAGGCGCAGTTCGTGCACAATATTGAAGATCTGCATCGGCTTAAAGAGCCACAACGCAGCAGAATAACGTTGCGCTTGATACGCATTCTTAAGGTTGAGCGCGGAAGCGATGGACTTTTCGCTCCGGTCCCGCTGATAAGCCGCCACCATCAGATTGGAAAAGAATGCATAAAGAGTTGCCACAATGAGCGGAAGCGGATAATCCGTTGGGCTTTTAGTCATATATTGAGCGATGGAAAGAGCCTCGCGACGCTGCTTTTTGTATAGAGCTTGACAGAAATCGTCCGTAGTGTAATGAAGCGATTCTCCTACAAGAAACTCGACCATATTGGCTTCGATCCGCCCACTCTGCGCAGCAATCACCGCAAGCTTGGCAATCTCCTTGGTAATCGTTACGGCATTAAAGCCGACCCGCTCCAGAAGCTTTTCGGCAGCTTCATCGGTAATTTCCACATTATGTTCCTTTGCGGCACGCGAAACGATGGAAAGAATGGTTCTGCGACTGGTAATGCGCGGGGAAACAACAATCATCGTTTGCGCGCCGGGCAGTGCTCGGAAGGCGCCAAACAACTTCTTCGCATTGTACGCCATATCACCCTGATAGACCAAAACTAACGATGTTCCTTGCGGCATTCGCAAGATCGTTGGGATCAGTTTATCCAAATCCTTGACCGATTCCGCCTCCTTTACCACCACAACCCTCTCGGTAACAAAGAGGGAAGCAGACTGAATATCGAGCGCAATGTCCGAATATGTGCAGTCGTTTCCGTATAGATACGAAGCGGTATCGCGATACGTTTTGGCAATCAGCGCCTCAATTTGCTCAAAATAGTACGGTTCTTCGCCCGTATAGAGGAGTAGTTCGGGGAAAAGCTTCCCATCCGCCAATCTACTTTTAAGCTGCGTAATTGCCTGTGTAGGAGTAAGAAGAGCGGCTCCCTCCGCATCTTGTGCTTTTGCCATTGCGTAATTTCTTTACCAATCGAAGCGTATTCCCTTTAAACATTGCTGTTCGTAACGCAAAATATGAAGCGTTTCTTCCCCAATAGCCAGATGCTCTGCCGTGTAGCGCTGCGTTGTTTCCTTATCGCCTATATCCGTTTTCACGCCGTCCGGAGTCATAGGAAGATCCGAAACAGCGAGTAGCGCGCCGCAGGGGATCTTATTGGCATATCCCACTGTAAAGAGCGTTGCCGTTTCCATATCTATAGCTTCCGCGTGAGTAGTGCGCAAATATCGTTTAAAATGATAATCGTGTTCCCACACGCGTCGGTTAGTTGTATAGACGGTCCCCGCTGCAAAGGGAAGCCGTCGCCGTTCGAGTGCCTCATCGGCAGCCCGCAATATGCGGAACGAAGGCAACGAAGGCACTTCGGCAGGCAGATAGCTATTGCTTGTTCCCTCCCCACGAATAGCGGCTATCGGTAGCAGATAATCGCCCACCGAGAGGCGGCTCTTGAGCGCACCGCACTTACCGAGGAACAGCACGCCTCGCGGCATAATGGCACTCAGTAGATCCATCATCGTAGCGGCATTGGGGCTTCCCATTCCAAAGTGTATAAGCGTTATCTCCTCCGTACCGGCATTGGGCATCGCAAGGCTCTGACCCACAATCGGCACCTTATGTTCTTGGGCGAACAGCTCCAAATAACGGCTAAAATTGCACAACAGTATATAGGGAGCAAATGCCTCCGGCTCGCGCCCCGTGTAGCGCTTCAGCCAATCAGTTACTATTTCCTTCTTTGTTTCCATCATATCACTACCTTTGCAAAGGTAGGAAAAGCAATGAGTACCACGAAGCCATTTCGAGCTGAACCGAATGATAATGGGCTTAATTTGCCCTCATATCCCGCTAAAGTGACCCTCCGAAGCGGCAAACCCTTTATATACGATTGCGTAAGGCGTAAGGAGGTGGCACTAACCCCGGAGGAGTGGGTTCGGCAGCACTTTATCCATTGGATGACCCACAGCTTGGGATATCCGCTCATCGCTCTGGGCAACGAAGCCCTACTGCAAGACTCTTTGCGACGCGGACGTACCGATACCCTCGTCTTCGGAACCGGTGGAGCGGTATGGATGATTATTGAGTTCAAGGCGCCCGAAGTACCGCTTACCGAAAAAGTATGGAACCAACTGAGCTCCTACAATGTACACTACCGAGCGCCCTTTTTGGTGGCAAGCAACGGCATGACGCTGATTGCCGCGCACATCGACTATGAGCAGAACCGCGTTACCTTCCTAAAAGAGATGCCCTCCTGGGAACAGCTCCGCACTACCCTACGCTCCTAATCCGCTCCTTTTACAGAGAACCGACGGGCATAGTTCGATGCCGACGAATGAAGCCTCCCACCCTTCTCGATTGTTTCTTCGATACTTCTCGATCGTTTGTTGCATCCTTTCCGATCTTTTGTACGTACCTTCTCGATAAATTATTAAAAGGATTTATACGAATACTTAAAACAACTCATACAAATCCTTTAAACGATTTATACAACTTCTTTAAAGGATTTATCGATGATGTATATACAGATGGTTGAGGATCTACGTAGAAACGATCGAGATTCTACGAAGAAACGGTCGAGAGGGTACGGAGGGAAGCGTCGGGAGGTACGGAGGAAAGCGTCGGGAGGTACGGAGGGAAGCGTCGGGAGGTACGAAGGAAAGCGCCGGGAGGTACGGAGGGAAGCGCCGAGAGGTACGGAGGGAAGCGTCGGGAGGTACGGAGGAAAGCGCCGGGAGGTGCGGAGGGCAGCGCGGAGAGGTGTGTAGGAAAGCGCGGAAAGGTACGGAGGAATAAGTAATCATGATAGAAGGGAGGATTTAAGGGTTTGATTTCTTACCTTTGCAAAGCATAGTGAAAAGAGGCGAAAAAGTAGGTTATTTATGGCAGCTTTACTGATATTGGGTGGCGGCGAAAGCGGTGTGGGTGCCGCACTTCTGGCTAAATCAAAGGGAATTGAATGCGCGGTTAGCGACAGCGGACGCATCGCAGAGGATTATCGCAAGGAACTGATCGCAGCGCAGATCCCATTTGAAGAGGGCGGTCATTCGGAGGCTTTTCTTGACGCCGCGCAGGAAGTGATCAAAAGTCCCGGTGTACCTCCCACGGCAGCCCCGATCAAGCGGCTCCGCTCAAGGAATGTTCCTATCATCAGTGAGGTTGAGTTTGCCTCGCGCTACTTGCCGCAATCGTGCAAATTAGTAGCCGTAACCGGAAGCAACGGCAAAACGACTACGGTAACCTGGCTGACCCATCTGCTCAAAAAAGCGGGTAAACGCGCCATTGCCTGCGGCAACGTGGGCTTTTCGATGGCTCGCGCTGTACTACAAGGCGGGTTCGACTACTTCGTAGCTGAATTAAGCAGCTTCCAATTAGAGGGCGTTGAAACGTTTCATCCCGATGTGGCATTGCTCCTCAATATTACGCCGGACCATTTAGACCGGTACGAACACAAAATAGAGCTCTACGCGGCGGCTAAGATGCGGATAGCGATGAACTTAGGCACCGGTGATAGCTTTATCTATTGGCGTGAGGATGCCCTCACTCCCGCGCTTATTCCCGCCAATGCTCCGTACGAGCTGAAGAGCTTCTCGCTCCGCTCGGACAAAGGCGCGCGGGCATTTCTGAAGGAAGATGGCAGTGCGCTCTGCTTTTGTGCGGAAAACGGGATGGCGCCTCTTGAGATTCCGACCGACCAAATAGCCCTTCCGGGCAAACACAACCTACTCAATGCGATGGCAGTCGGCTTGGCGGCACGCAGTTTGGGCATACCGGCTGAAGCGGTTAGGGACGCTTTGCACCAATTCACCAATGTACCGCATCGGATGGAATATGTGGCGGATCTGGACGAAGTATCGTACATCAACGATAGCAAGGCGACCAACATCGCCTCCACCATATATGCGTTAGAAACGCAACAGCGCCCCGTGGTGCTCATTTTGGGCGGAACCGACAAAGGGAACGATTATAACGAAATCAAAGATTTGGTGCTTGAAAAGTGCCGTTCGCTCCTCTTTCTCGGGAAGGATAATGCCAAATTGCGCAACTTTTTCGGCAATCTGCTCCCTTATGACGAAGCGACTTCCATACCGGAAGCGATCAGCAAATGCGCTGCCATGGCGGAAAAGGGAGATGTGGTGCTGCTTTCGCCCTGCTGCGCCAGCTTCGATCTGTTCCACAATTACGAGGATCGTGGCGATCAGTTCCGCGCCGAAGTGCTGAAACGGAAGAGCAACCACGAAAACGCATCGTTATGACCAACGACCGCAGGCACGGACTGAGAGCTCTGTTCAAGGGCGATTTGGGATTGTGGGGGATATACTTCTTCTTCATCCTAATCTCTATTGTAGAGGGCTTTAGCGCATCTGGACAAGAAATATACAAATCCGGAGACATGATGCCGATCGTAAAGCATATAGGTATCGTGGTGCTGGCTACCATCGTAGCGCTTGCCACGTCGCGGCTCAACTGGCGTTTCATCAAGAATATGCACTTTTGGCTCTACGGGATAGCCATCTTGCTGGCATTCATTACGATGCTAAAGGGGAAAACGGCCAACGGAGCACAACGGTGGATCAACTTTTTGGGAATAAGTATACAGCCATCCGAAATTCTAAAGATGGCGATTGTACTGATCGGTGCCTATTTTTTGGGCGCGCCGATACGTATGCCACGGCGACAGGCATTTTGGTCCTTTGTAGTACTGACGCTCATTTCGGTAATGCTCATCGTATCGCAAAGCGGTTCCACCTCAATTTTGATTATTTTATTCGCGTGGGTGCTCTGCTTTATCGGGAATGCGCCTACCAAGGATTTCCTCAAATTGACCGGTGTGGGGCTGTTCTTTGTGCTTCTACTGGTGATTTTCCTGCCGCGGCTCCCGAACAGTATGCTGGAACATATGGGACGAGCCAAAACGTGGCTTGCACGTATGGAAAGCGACTACGGCGGTTTGACCAAAGAGGAATACTACACATTGTCGCCACAGGAGCGGGATCAGCTGAAATACCGTATTACGGACGACAATCTGCAAAAGAACTACGCCAAAATAGCCATTGCGCACGGCGGAACTACCCCTATTGGCGTGTTACCGGGGAATAGCCGCGGGCGCGACTACTTGCCTGAATCAAAAAACGACTTTATCTATGCCATCATCATCGAAGAGTGGGGGCCGATATTAGGCGTTTTGGGCGTTCCCATTCTATACCTATTTTTCTTCTTCCGAATAGGTGCGTGGGGCAAACGAGCCATTCGCAAACAACAGCGCCTCATTCTGTATGGGTTTGGCGTGCTATTTACCGCTCAAGCGCTTCTGAACCTGTCGGTTGCGTCCGGTCTTGCGCCGGTAACGGGGCAAACGTTGCCTTTAATCAGCAAAGGGGGCTCTTCTTATTTAGCGATGGCTTTCGGGTTTGGCCTGACAGTAGCACTAACCCGTATCATAAAGAAAGAAAATGCGCTTTTAGCACAACGCAATGCTCTGGAACGGCAAGCAATAACAGCAGATAGTTCAGAGCACGCAATTGCGGAAGCGGATCAAACCGAAGAAAAGGGAGAATAGATTATGAGTACAGTTCCATTAGAACGAATCATTATATCCGGTGGCGGAACAGGCGGGCACATCTTTCCCGCTTTATCCATTGCGGATGCCATCCGCCGAACAAATCCCGAGTGCCAACTGTTATTCGTAGGCGCGGAGGGTAAAATGGAAATGACGCGCGTACCTCAAGCCGGTTATGAGATTAAAGCGCTACCCGTGCGCGGTTTGGATCGGAAACACCTATGGCGCAACATAAGCGTGGTTCGGAAGCTTTTAAAATCGCTCACTATGGCGAAGGATATCATACGCGATTTTAAGCCTCAAGCGGTTGTGGGCGTGGGGGGTTATGCTTCGTTACCCACATTGTTAACCGCTCAGAATATGGGTATCCCTACCATTATTCAGGAGCAGAATAGCTTCGCCGGAAAAGCCAATAAGCGTTTGGCGGACAGAGCCGCTTATATTGCTGTGGCGTACGAAGGTATGGAGCGATTCTTCCCGAAAGAAAAGATACGCTTAACGGGCAATCCGATTCGCCCGGCTATAGAGAAAGGCGAATTACCGGAACGAACCGAAGCAGCGCAAAAAATGGGACTACCGGATGCCTCTAAGCCGATTCTGCTATCGGTGGGCGGTAGTTTGGGCGCAAAAACGCTTAATGACAGTATTGCGGCCGGATTAGAGCAAATTGCTCAAGCCGGAGTGGCTCTGATATGGCAAACCGGCAAAACCTATTACGAGGAAGCACTGGCTCGGTATCAAGCTCTTCCGGAAGCGTTACGCACTCATATGGTGGTAATGCCTTTTGTAGAACATATGGATTGGGCATACGGAGCGGCAGATCTAATGATATCGCGTGCGGGTGCCTCTACCGTTTCCGAGATAGAAGTATTGGGAATGCCCTCTATTTTAGTGCCCTCGCCCAATGTTGCCGAGGATCATCAAACGCACAACGCAAAGACGCTTTCTACACGCGGCGCTGCTGTATTGGTGCCCGATGCGAAAGCACGCGAAAAATTGGTTCCGGAAGCGCTCAAACTGATTACGGACAAAGAAGCTCTGCATAGCATCTCGCAACGTGCCAAAGAGATGGCACTGCGTAACGCTCCGGAGCAAATTGTAAAGCTGATAGAAGCCGCCATTAGTGCGGATCGGGAAAATGGAAGAGAATAAACGCTACGAACGTATATACTTTGTAGGTATTGGCGGTATAGGGATGAGTGCCTTGGCACGCATCTTTCACAAGCAGGGACGCCTGGTTTGCGGCTACGACCTAACCCCGTCGCGTATAACGGACGCATTGCAGGCGGAAGGTATTGCCGTACATTTTGACGATTTGGGCGATAAGCTCGAAGAAAAAGGCTTTACTCCGGAGGATACTGCCGTTGTGTATACACCTGCCGTACCGGATTCCTTGGGCGAACTGAATTACTTTAGATCTAACGGCTTCAGCGTTATTAAACGTTCCGAAGCATTGGCGCTCGCTCTGGAAGGGTATAAACAGGCAGCCGTGGCAGGCACTCACGGCAAAACGACCACCTCGACGATGTTGGCACACATTTTGCATAACTCAAGGTTGGGATGCTTCGCTGTTTTAGGAGGTATATCGGTTAATTCCGGCACCAACTTTATCATAGACGAAGGCGCTGAATGGGCTGTTACGGAAGCGGATGAGTATGACCGTAGTTTCCTTAAACTATCGCCCCATGTTGCCATCGTTACGGCGGTTAGTCCGGATCATTTGGATATATACGAAACAGCCGAAGGATACCACCGCGGATTCTTGGATTTTCTGCAACGGATTGATCGTGACGGAACACTGATCTACAAGAAAGGTGTTTTTGCCGACGATGAGTTACCGCAATGCAAAACCTATAGTTATTCCGTGGGTGAGCCGTCCGATATATATTCCGACGACATCCGGATTGAAGATGAGGAGCTATGCTTTGATTGGCACTTTCCCGCATTAGGATTGAATATGGAACGGGTAATATTGGCCACTCCGATTGAGATTAATGTGCAAAATGCTACTGCCGCTATGGGGGCAGCCGTGCTGGCGGGCGTAAAACCGGACGAAATACGCGCTTCGTTGCTCTCGTTCAAAGGCGTAAAGCGCAGATTTGAAGTAGTATTGAATGACGAAAACCACGTATTGATTGACGATTACGCGCACCATCCTGATGAGATAGCCGCAGCCGCCTCGTCGATCAAAAAGCTCTATCCGAACGATCGGGTGATGGCTATCTTTCAGCCACATCTCTACTCGCGGACTAAGGATTTCTATAAAGGTTTTGCCCAAGCCTTGTCCGCCTTTGACGAAGTGGTGCTGTTACCCATTTATCCCGCTCGGGAGGAACCGATTGAGAGGGTAACCTCTCAACTGGTATACGATGCTTTGGATATACCCAATAAATATCTTGTGGAGCGGGATCGGTTAGTGGGCTTTATTGGACAACACGCTTCGTTGCCTCGCGTCATTGTGACCGTTGGAGCCGGCAATATTGACCGGCTTGTGGCACCTTTGGCTAAAAAACTTCGTTCGATGTAGTTATGACGAAGCGTATCTTTATGGGAATAGGGGTTTTCCTGCTGGCAGTATACTTCTGCTTTGCAGCCTTTGCTCTGCCCGAAATGGTACCTCCGCTACAGTGTCGCCAAGTACGCTATGTGGTGAACGCCCCTAAGGCGAGCAAAGTGATTGAGGAAAAAGACCTTGCCAAAGAGATCGTGGCCATTGAACGAAACCCCATCGGAACCACTGCTACATCGTTTGATTGCTATAAAGTGGAGAAAGAGTTAATCCGACGCAATGCACTGATGGGAACAAGCAATTTGTACTTCAGCCCCGACGGGACGCTGCATGTAATAGTAACCCAGCGTAAACCGCTAATGCTGTTGCTGTCGTCCGAAGGGCAATACTATATCACCGCTAAACGGGAAGCTATTCCGGTAGGTGCAAAACGCTCACAAACGCTGCCAATGATTGTGCTGTACGGCAAAGTATCTGTTGCCGATGCCGTGGGGCCACTTTACGATATTGCAAAGCAAATCACTGCGGATACCACCCTTTCACGAGTGATTACGGCACTTCATATAGATGAAAAGGGCAATTTGGAAGCAACCGGTTCCACCCATGGGATGCGCCTTTTCTTCGGCAAAGAGAGAAGCCTCTTTCCGCAACAATGTGATGCGCTCAAACTCTTTATGGCGCGTTCTCTTCCTACTATAGGTGAAGCGCGCATATATCGGCTCTATTTGCACATCCCCAACCAGGTGATTGTGGCACCATTCGAGCCTATTATTATGGACAAAAGTGAAGTAATGCAACAACAAGCAGGCTAAAACAAGCAAATTAGTATTCCTATGGCTACAAACCCCATATACGTTGTTATTGACCTCGGTACCACCGCCATACGCGGTATGGCCGCCACGAAACTTGCCGATGGCACCGTTTCGCCCATCGCCGTAGCCGAGCAGCCGGCTGAGGAAGATGTTCGGCATGGTGCCGTGTACAACATTGACCGCGTTGCGGAGAAAATCGGCAAAATAGTAAACGAGCTAAACGAACGCCTCGATGAGGAAAATCTTCGTGTAACATCATTATATGTAGGCATTTCCACACCATCCTTACGCAGTGAGGAGGAAACTATTAATGCGGAAATGAGTTCCGAAGGAGAGGAAGTTACCGATAAGCATTTGGACTATATCCACAACAAAATTGACGGACTTAGTTACGATCGCCGTAAAATCATCTCACTAACCCAACCATACTACGAAGTAAACGGCTCTATTGAGGAAGCGCCCAAAAGCTCCATCGCATCGGAATTAATTGCACATGTATCCGCTATTACGGTAAAAGATCGTGTTTGCGATAATATCAAAACGGTAGTAGAAGATCGGCTCGGGTTAAAACTCGAAGGGATTCTTCCTACTCCGATCATTGAAGCATCCATTTCCCTCTCTGATACACAAAAGGATTTGGGTAGCGTATTCGTTGATTTGGGCGGAACAACCACTTCGGTAGTGATTTACTTAGGCGGTGTTTTCCGTCGGCTACGGGTACTGCCCTTCGGAGCAAGAAACGTAACCTTGGATCTGACCGATTTACAGTTGTCCGAGGAGGATGCCGATGCGGTAAAACTTCATTATGCCGGAGCTACAACTAATGCCGATCGCGAAAAAACGTTTGTCATTAGAGATATTGATGGAATATCGGAACGCTCCATACGTGTGCTGGATGTCAATCGCTATGCAGCGGCACGTATGAAGGAAATTATTGCAAACGTGGTGGCAACCGTAAACCATTCCGGCGTGCTTAACCGCATTGAAGGCGGTTATGTATGGACGGGAGGTGGCATCGCTTTAGCGCGTACGGAAGAGCTGCTTCGTAGCGAAGTGCGCAATTTCAGTACCTATACACAACTCCTCCAGTATGTGGATAAGGATAACGCCTTTAGTTACGAAAAGGACTACCACAGCGCGCTTGCTCTCGCTTGGGCTGCCGAAAACAACTGCACCGGTGCGCTCCGCCATACCGTTGAAGGCTTACTCGCTACTGAACCCGAATCGCGCAACGTCAACTCCGTTCAAAAAAGCGAAAATGACGAGGAGTTTCTGGACGATTATTACCGCACCGAACGAAAGAAACGCGCAAAGACAAAGAGCAGAGCCACAAATGAAGAAGGCAACGGCTTATTCTCCTTCTCAAATATCAAAGATCGTGTGGGGGGATTTTTCAATAAGTTCACTACCGAGGAAGATGAGCTTGATACCTTTGACGAGGATGAACGCGATAGAGAAGACGATATTAACGACAACCTTTAACCCTATAGCCCTATGAGTGAAGATAATAACATAAATCGCGCTGAGGATATAAAGAGCGGGAAAACCCTTAATTTTGATATGCCGCTTTCCTCTCGTCGTGTCATTAAGGTAGTCGGTGTTGGGGGCGGTGGGGGTAATGCTCTTAACCACCTTTACTCAGAGAATTTTGACCAAATATCTTATTTATTGCTCAATACGGATGGACAAGATTTGGAAAAATCTGCCATTCCCGATAAACTACTAATAGGACCGCACGTAACCAAAGGGTTGGGTGCCGGTGACGATGCCGCTAAAGCGATGCGCGCCGCCGAGGAAAGCAGGGACGATATTCGTAAGATGCTTCAGGACGGACAAACGGAAATCGTCTTTATTACGGCCGGTATCGGCGGTGGAACCGGTACAGGTGCTACTCCCGTGGTAGCTCGTATTGCTAAACAGGAACTGGGGCTGCTCACGGTGGCTATCGTTACCATTCCTTTTCTTCGCGAAGGACGCAACAAAATTGTCAAAGCCATTAATGCCGTTGAGGAATTGCGCAAAGAAGTTGATGCCACTTTGGTAATCAATAACCAAAAAATCCTTGAATTATATCCGGAAGAAAGCTATACACGTTCCCTCTTCCTGGCGGATCAAACGCTCGCTAATGCAGTTAAAAGCGTTTCGGATCTTATATACCGTAACGGCGTGATCAACGTCGATGCAAACGATGTAATCAAAATCCTTAGGGATGGTGGGGTGGCGATTATCTCTACCGGTATCGGCGAGGGCGATAATCGCGTAAAAGATGCCATCGATCAAGCCATTAATTCGCCTTTGCTCAACGGAAACGATGTATACCGCGCAAGTCGCTTGCTCGTTTTCCACTACGAAAGTAGCACTAACCCGCTGATGAATAGCGAAATGGAACCGCTCGATGCCTTGGCGCTCTCTATGGAACGCAACTTCGATTCCATAACCGGGCATGGCGTTGACGATAGTTTGGGCAATAAGATTAAGATTACCATTCTTGCTTCCGGATTCGACTTCGCTACTACTAAAAGCGATGTAACCACTTTTGACGTGGATGCCGTTACCAAAAAGGAAATTGCCGAACGCGAGCAGAAGGACAACGAGCTGCTGCGCCTCTATTACGAGGATAACGATACATTTCTTGCCGGTTCAATGGCACAGGCACGACCCTTTATCCTGGAAGATGATGAAATCGACAACGAAGAAATTATCCGTATCCTTGATGCCGAACCGGCAGCCAAACGCGATCACTCACATCTAGAGCGGCTCCGTGCACAACTGAAGCCACATCGACGGCGAAACTTCTCGGTAGACGAAGACTTCTTCTCCGGAAAATCCACTACCGAGCAAATCGACAATAACGCTGCTAAACCCTCCGCAGAATCGGAATCGGACACCATCGACTTCCTGTAGCATTCTCTCCCTTATTCCGCAGAATAGATTAACAGAAAGGTGGGTAGTTTCCGAAACTTATCCACCTTTTCTATTAATACGCATTTAACTCTGCGGAACTTTCTAGGTTAGAAAGAAAGCCTCCCCCTGTCGGAGTGGACAAGGGGAGGCGAGGGGGACTAGGATGCAGGGTGCATCCTATTCGTAATTGTTGCTTTCCGTTAGAAGTTCAGGCGCATGCCTAAGCTCCACGTACGGCCTATTCCGTAGTAGACGCGTGCATCTTCGCCGGTACGTACACCGTTTGTATCCACCTTTCTTCCGTCTACGGCATCGGAGATATACTTTTTGTTGCAGAGGTTATTAACGCCACCGAAGAGGGTTGCGGTAACCTTGTCGTAGATGGGGAAGCGGTAGTTGGCGTAAAGGTCCACAAGCGCATAGTTGGGCATCTTCCATGAATCGCCCGTATAGGCTTCGAGTTCGCCCTGCTTGTTCTTCTGGATACGTTGCGTGGGCTCAAAGTCGGCATAGTTCTTTCCGAAGTAGTTCAAAGTTCCCTTAATGTGCAGATTATGGAACATTTCCCAGTCAATTGACAGTGCAGCGGTAATCTGAGCGGCATTACCTACGTGAACGCCCTTAAGATCCACTTCGCCACTGCTGAGCAACTTTTGTGCTTCGTCGTACACATCGTACTTAGCTTTACTGCCCCAGAGCCAGTTACCCCAAGAGAACATTCCATTGATGGTAAGTTCCTTGATGGGACGAGCTTCCACATCCAATTCAACACCGTAGTGATTAGCTCCGAGTCCGCGGTAGTTGAAGAATTGGTTACGTTCCAGAACGCTGTTTACACGCATAAAGCGGTCACTCCACTTCGTGTAATAGCCGTTCAGGTTTACGTTTACGTAGCGATGCTTCAACCCATAACCCAATTCAGCGGTAAAGATCTTTTCGTTTTTAAGATTTTCATTTACTTCCGTTGAGTAGTTAAGGAAAGCGCCCGCAAACTTAGGTGCTTTAGTGAAGTACCCGATATTAAAGAAGAAATTGTTGTAGTCCAGGAACTTGTAGGAGGCTCCAGCTTTAATGCTGAAGGGGATGAAATTAACCATAGGCGACTGCCGGCGATCGGCAATATCCTTAGTTCTTTCGTTTTTCTTCATATTTTGATAGGTATCTTGACGATAACCATCGGGAACTACATAGCGGAAACCTTCGTAAGTTACTGATCCACTGAGGAACGCATCAAAATCTTCGCTGGTGAATTCGCCTTGTGCGAATATACCGGTCCAGAGCACTTTACCCAAATTGTGGTAGTCGTAAATATCGCCTACGCCTAAGTGCTTGCGCCCATCGGCAACCTGACTGCTCATCAGTGAGTTAGTGTAGTACCTACCACCTAAAAGATCGTAAATTTCTTTCGTGTGGTTCCCGATATAGTAGCGTCCGTCAAAGCCGGCGGTAATGGTATAGTTTTCGTCAATTCGGTTGCGATAGGTAGAAAGCAATCCGTACCATTGGTGGCTGTTGATACTGTTACCGAGGATTACGTTACTACCATTGTCTCCCTGAGCCGCGTTGGCTGCCCAAACGGCACTCCAATCTACCAGTCCGTCACCGGTACGCTTGGCTATTGCGGGGTTAATTACGCCGTTATAGGCTTCAATCCAGTTGGTGTAATATACCTTCTTTCCGTCCGCATCTTTGCCTTGTTTTCCGTCCAAACGGCGTCCACCGCCTTGAGCGATGGAGGCATATATAGCAGTAGAGAGGGAGCTTCGGCCATCAATGTTCCAGAAGTGGTTCAAAGAGAGCTGTGGTTTGTGATAGAAGTTGTAGCGCGGAGAGAGAATCTTGCCGTCGCGCCAGCCATATTCGAGATTAGCTTTAATGCCGTCGGGATGATTGGCCCACTGTTCCTGCGTAAGCATCTGGTAGCGTTGATTATGCCACTGAGGTGCTCCGAATGCAGTAAAGGAGAGCGTGTGCGCTTCGTTAAACTTCTTAGATATATTGATAAAGTAGCTGTAGCTGCGGAAATTGGTCGCTTTTGCCCATCCATCGCCGTAGCTGGTATTACCGCTTGCCGAAATCGCCCAGCCGTTGTCCATCAGACCGGTAGATACATTGAAGCCGTACTTCATATAGCCATCGTTGCCGACGCCCATAAATACGTTGCCGCCTTGCTTAGCGTCCACGTTTTTAGTAACGATATTGATGGTACCGCCAACGGAGGAGATGCCCAAACGGGATGCGCCCAAACCGCGCTGTATCTGTACAAGGCTAGCCACGTCGGTAAGCCCTGCCCAGTTACTCCAGTACACTTTACCGTTTTCCATATCGTTCACCGGCACGCCGTTAATCATCACACCGATGTTTTCCGTACTAAAACCGCGCAGCGTGATACGCGAGTCGCCAAAACCACCGTTACCACGTGTTACGTAAACGGACGGGGTTGATTTAAGAATTTCGGGGAACTCGGCGTTGAAAGTCTTTGCTTCGATGCGTTCCACCGTTACGTTGGCAACCGGCACCGGTGTACGACGATCCTTGGGAACAACGGAAGCGATTACTTCAACCGTTCCTAAGTTTACCGTTTCCTGATGGAGCTGGATGGTACCAAGATCCACTGTTTTAGCTCCGCTGAAGCGAAGAGCCTTGTCCACCGTTTCGTAGCCTACACTGCGAAAGCTTACCTTGGTGGCGTTTGCCGGTACGTCAAAGCGGAAACGTCCATTCAAATCCGTAGTTGTTCCGCGCAAGGTTTGCCCCTGACCGGTCGTAACCGAAACGCCCACAATGGGTTGATTGCTTTCGGCATCCAGCACGGTTCCGGTTAAAACAACCTGAGCAGCTGCGGCAAAAGCACCACAGAGCACAAGCGTTATAACCGTCAAAAAGCGTAATACGTTCTTCTTCATAGGTTTTCTCTTCTATACTGTTTATCAATTAGTTTCTCTTTTTCGTGCTACAAAGATAGTGTCATTTTGTTACATTGTGGTAAATAACTCAATTACGTACCGGTACGGAGCATCGATCCGTTACCAACGAAGCGCATCAACGAGGGATTTCCTTCGGATGCGCTTCGAGATAAGTGGATTATTTGGTACGCTCTAATTAACGCTCACCCAGAGCATGATCGAGCGGGAATATGGTGCCGTTGCCCATATTGCGGAGCATATCCACAATACCGCTTGCTACCTCTTCCTCTTCAACCTGCTCTTCAACAAACTTCCAGCAGAAAGATTGCATCGGTTTGTCATCATGTTCGCGTGCCAAATCAAGCAACTTGTGGATGCATTCGCTTATGTGGCATTCGTGCTTGTATGCTTCTTCGAACGTAGTCAGAGGATCTTTCCACGTTCCTTTTACCGCCGAGATCGCTCCCAACTTAACTTCGCCTCCGCGCTTGATGATAAATTCTCCCATCTTTTGCGCGTGAGCCGTTTCTTCGGCCGATTGCTTCTTCAACCAATGCGCACAGCCGCTAAAGCCGAGCCCATCCATAGCATAAGCCATCGCCATATAAAGGTTTGCAGAATAAAGTTCTTCAACGATCTGCTTGTTTAGGGCATCTTGTAATGTTTTTGATAACATAATTGTCTTTTCCTATAGGTTTTCTTTCGCACTGCTAAGTTATAAAAAAACAAAGCAATTTGCAACCTTTCCGCAAACGATGCTTCTTCCCTGCTCCCTCTATCCTGAACTTTCCGCTCATCCATTATTCTTCCATCCGATCTTCCCCATCCCCTCGTGCACCGCCACCTCTACCCTCGTCTCAACACATCAATGGGCCTCCTTTACTCGTACCAACCTTCTCGATCGTTTGTTCGATGCTTCTCGATCGTTTCTTGCATCCTTTCCGATCTCTTGTACGTACCTTCTCGATAAATCATTAAAGGGATTTATACGAATACTTAAAATAATTCATACAAATCATTTAAACGATTTGTACAACTTCTTTAAAGGATTTGTAGAGGATGTATATACAAATGGTTAAGGATCTACGTAGAAACAGTTGAGTATTTACGTAGAAACGATTGAGAGGGTACGTAGGAAAGCGTGGGGAGGTATGGGGAAACGAGGGAACACATTAGGCGAGACGGAAGCCGAGCGTGCTCAGCTGGTCGCGGTAGCGTGGAGTGGCATGCTGCACTGTCCACGCAGAGGGCTCGCGATGGTAGGGATATGTGGTGCGGAGTTGCTCAACAAAAGGGATGAGCGGAAGAAACCTATGCTTTAGATTTGGCGAGACGGAAGCCGAGAGCGCTCAGCTGTTCGCGGTAGCGTGGAGTGACGTGCTGCACTATCCACGCAGAGGGCTCGCGATGGTAGGGATATGTGGTGCGGAGTTGCTCAAAATATGCTGATTCGGAACGCAGTTTCTGCTCAGTTTGAGTAATGGAAACCGTGGCGAGGAGGGACTTCTCGAGGGTATAGTCGCCAAAGTCGGAGGCATCAATATAGTTGTTTTCCGGAGCAGGTGGGGCAATTTGGTTCAGCAGATCTGTATGGAGCGCGTCAATTCCGAAGAAGTTGGCAACTGCCGCTACGGCACAGCGACTGCTGCGCGCCTTGCTTTCAGCGGAATAGCCGGCTATGTGCGGCGTTGCCGTATGAGCAAGCGCAAGAAGCTCGGTATTGATGTTCGGCTCGCCCTCCCAGCAATCTATCAGAAGATCGCCAACGGCTCCGGATTTTCGCGCTTCGATTAGCTCCTCAGTGCAGGCAACCGCTCCACGCGAAGCGTTAACGAGTGCCGTTTCGGACGATAACTTTTGGATTAATTCGCGGTTAATCAGATGAAAAGTGGGATACAATCCGTCACGCGTGAGGGGAACGTGAAAGGTGAGCAACGTGCAGTTTTGCGCAAGCGTATCCAATGAATTGAACGACAGTTTGCTATTTTTGCTTTCAAGCGGTGGGTCGCACAGGAGCGTTTTGCAGCCAATGATGCGCGCTTGCTGCGCCACAGCGCTACCCACGTGCCCTACACCAACGATGCCGATACGCTCTTCCGTGAGCGGACGTTGTGCCCGTACGGCTCGGCGCGCCAATGCGGCAAAGAGCCATTGTGCCACGGCGGGAGCATTGCAACCGGCGGCATCCGCCACACAAATACCTTGGGCGCGGCAATAGTCACGGTCGATATGGTCGCTGCCGGCAGTGGCGGTGGCGATAAAGCGCACCTTTGTTCCGGATAAAAGCTGTTCGTTGCAGCGCGTTACGGTACGAATAATGAGTGCGTCCGCACCAAAATCGCGAATCGCGTTGCGGGTTATTTGTGCCGCCGGAAGGAACAAAACGTCAAAATAACGGGGTAAAACGGCATCCAAATAGGGGATTGCTTTATCAACAATAAGTCGAATCATAGGCAAAAAAAGGAGGCGCGTCCGCTCTTAAACGGACACGCCTCCCCAACCATTCTTCATTATGAAAAGAAAACTTACTTCTTTCTTATTCTTCACGCGTTCCCTCGGAGGCATCGTCGTGTGCATAAGCCACATCGTGACCGGTAGCCTTGCGTTCAGCTTCCAAGCGTTCGTAGTCTTCGCGCGGCATCACAGTCATCTTGCGCCAATCCGCCAATCCGGTACCGGCAGGGATAAGGTGCCCGCAGATTACATTTTCCTTCAAACCGAGCAGGTAGTCCGTGCGTCCGTTGATAGCCGCATCGGTCAATACCTTGGTAGTTTCTTGGAAAGAGGCGGCACTCATGAAGCCTTTGGAGCGAAGTGAGGCGCGCGTAATTCCCTGCAAAACTTGTCGGCTGGTAGCAGGAATAGTATCGCGTACAGTCATCGTTTTGAGGTCACGACGGCTGAGAGAGCTGTTTTCATCGCGAACTTCGGGCGCAGTGAGTATACGTCCGGCACGATATTTATCGGAGTCACCGGCATCCAGAATGACTTGCTTGCCCCAAAGAGCATCGTTTTCTTCCTGAATATCGGATTTATCGATAATATCCCCATCAAGGAACATCGTATCGCCCGGATCAAGGATCATTGCCTTACGCATCATTTGGCGCACAATTACTTCGAAGTGCTTATCGTTAATCTCAACGTTTTGCTTGCGGTAAACGGATTGAATTTCGTTAACAATGTACTCCTGAAGCGCGGTTGGCCCCATAATTGCGAGAATATCACTCGGTTTAACGGCTCCTTCGGTTAAGGGCGTTCCGGCGCGCACCATATCTTTATCCTGAACCAATATATGGCTCTTGATAGGTATGGAGTATTTGCGCACTTCGCCGAGGTTGGTAGTTACGGTAAGCACCTGCTGGTTGCGGGTGATTTTGCCGAACGTAACCTCACCATCCACTTCCGAAAGGATGGCAGGATTGGACGGATCGCGCGCTTCCACCAATTGCTGTACACGAGGCAGACCGCCCGTAATATCGCCCGCCGAGCTGAAGGTGCGCGGAATCTTGTACAATTCCTCGCCCGCTTCAATGGACATATCCTTGCTTTCTGGCATTACGGAGAGACGGCAGCTGACGGGAAGTGAGAAACTACGCAGAACTTCGCCTGCTTTATCCACAATCTTCAGCGTGGGGATAACCTTCTTGTCCTTACCTTCAATAATGTAGCAATCGCGATAACCGCTCGCCGCGTCGATATCAACCTTGTATGTTGCTCCTTCTTTGAGGTTTTCGTACACGATCTTACCGCTCACATCGGCAATAAGTACGGTATTGAAGGGGTCCCAGTCGACCAGAACGTCACCGGGTTTAACCTTGTCGCCGGGCTCAAAATAGAGGTGCGAGCCGTAAGGTATATCGTATTGCTTAAGTAGCGTGCGCGTTTCCGGATCAACGATACGCATTTCAGCCGTACGACTGATCACGATCTTGCCCTTTACGTCGCCACTGCTCTTAGGCGGATTGAGTGTAGTTAGATAGGTAAACTCAAGTTCGCCTTCAAGCTTCGACTTGATGCTCTTATTGATCTTTTCGCTATCCGCAACACCACCGGCGTGGAACGTACGAAGTGTTAACTGCGTTCCCGGTTCCCCAATGGACTGAGCCGCGATAACGCCCACCACTTCGCCCTTTTCAACCAAGCGGTTGGTAGCCAAGTTACGTCCGTAGCATTTTGCGCAAAGACCCCTCTTGGCATCGCAAGTGAGCACGGAACGAATTTCAACCGACTTAATGGGTGAGTTTTCAATTTCCTCTGCTTGCTGCTCCCTGATTTCTTCGCCCGCCTTAACGATCACTTTGCCCGTAACCGGATGAATCACATCGTTAAGTGCTACACGACCCACAATACGCTTATAGAGGGAAGCGATAACATTATCGTTGCTATCCACAATTTCCGTTGCTTCCAAGCCACGGAGGGTACCGCAATCCTCTTCGGTAATGATAGAATCCTGCGATACGTCTACCAAACGACGCGTCAGGTATCCGGCATCCGCCGTTTTCAGAGCCGTATCGGTAAGCCCCTTACGCGCACCGTGCGTTGAAATGAAGTACTCCAGCACGCTAAGCCCTTCCAAGAAGTTGGATATAATGGGGTTTTCAATAACGGAACCGCCACCACTACCACTCTTTTGCGGCTTAGCCATCAAGCCACGCATACCGGCGAGCTGCCTAATCTGGTTCGTACTACCACGCGCTCCGGAATCCAGCATCATGTAGATACTGTTAAATCCTTGGTTATCGTTTTTGAATTCCTCCATTACGCGGTTGGTGAGCTTATCGGTGGTTTTAGTCCACAAATCGACAAGTTCGTTGTAACGCTTTTCGGCATTGATCTGCCCCATCTGGTTCGCCATAATGATTTCATCGGCTTCACCCTGGGCATCTCCAATAATGTCCTTTTTATCGGAAGGAACGATTACATCCTCAATATTGAACGAAAGTCCGCCCTTAAACGACATATAGTAACCTAAGCTCTTTACATCGTCCAGGAACTGTGCCGTGCGTGCTACGCCGCACACTTTGAGCACTAACTTAATTATCTTTTTGAGGGAGGATTTACTTACAAGTTGATTGATGTAGCCCACATCAGCAGGAACACGTTGATTAAACATCAAACGACCTACTGACGTTTCGGTCATTTCCTTGATATGCTCGCCTTTCTCATTAACCGTATCCACGTAAACCTTAATGGGCGCGTGCAAATCAACCTGACCACAATCGTAAGCGATAAAGGCTTCCTCAGCTCCATAGAAAGTGAGCCCTTCGCCCTTAGAACCGGTGCGCAACTTGGTGATATAGTAAAGCCCCAGCACCATATCCTGAGAAGGTACGGTGATAGGCTCACCGCTCGCAGGATTGAGGATGTTATGCGAAGCGAGCATTAACAGCTGAGCTTCGGCAATAGCTTCGTTACTCAAAGGAAGGTGTACAGCCATTTGGTCACCGTCAAAGTCGGCATTAAATGCGGTACAACTTAGCGGCGAAAGCTGAATAGCCTTTCCTTCGATCAATTTGGGCTGATAGGACTGAATACCCAAACGGTGAAGTGTTGGAGCACGGTTCAACATAACCGGATGCCCCTTAATTACGTTTTCAACGATTTCCCAAATGATGGGATCTCTTCTATCTACAATCCTTTTGGCACTCTTTTCCGTTTTAACGATACCGCGTTCGATAAGCTTACGCATAATGAACGGTTTGTAGAGTTCAGCCGCCATATCTTTAGGCAAACCGCACTCATTCATTTTCAGCTCCGGACCGACCACAATTACGGAACGAGCCGAATAGTCCACACGCTTACCAAGCAAGTTCTGACGGAAACGACCCTGTTTACCCTTAATGCTATCGGAAAGACTCTTGAACGGGCGACCATTATCACTAGTGATGGCGCTGTTCTTGTTGGAGTTATCGAACAGAGCATCCACAGCTTCCTGAAGCATACGTTTTTCCTGACGTACGATTACATCCGGGCTTTCCTGCTCAAAGAAGCGTGCCAATCGATTATTTCGGGTAATAACCTTGATATATAATTCGTTCAAATCGCTGGAAGCAAATCGTCCACCATCAAGTGGCATCAGCGGTCTCAAATCCGGAGGAATAACGGGGATAACCTGCATAATCATCCATTCCGGCTTATTGATATCCTTGGAGGCACGGAAAGCTTCCACAGTGGGCAGACGCTTGAGCGCTTCCTGCTTGCGTTGCTGCGACGTTTCCGTCTGCGCCTTATGCCTTAACTCATCGGAAAGAGCGTCAAGGTCAAGGTTGCGCAACATATCCAGTAGAGCTTCTCCGCCGCTCTTTGCGATAAATTTATTCGGATCGCTGTTATCCAGCTTTTGGTTTTCGGGTTGCTCACGATAAATGCGATCCATTATCATATCGTATTCCGGGTTGGAAATAATCTGATAATGGGTAACGTATCCGGCTTCCTTTGCTTCATCGCTTTCGGGATCCATATCATCGGGACAGCTGAAAATACCCGGTTGGAGCACCACGTATGCCTGATAGTAGATAATGCTATTCAGCACCTTACTGCTCAAGCCCAGCAAATGCCCTATCTTATTAGGATTGGAACGCGAATACCAAACATGCACCACGGGTACATTCAGCTGAATGTGACCCATGCGCTCGCGACGCACCATTTTTTGCGTTACTTCAACACCGCAACGATCGCAAGTGATGCCTTTGTACTTATTTCCTTTGTACTTACCGCAATGGCACTCGTAATCCTTAACCGGTCCGAAAATACGTTCGCAGTACAAACCATCCCTTTCGGGCTTGTATGTACGATAGCTTACCGTTTCGTGACGAAGTACTTCTCCATGCGAGTTTTCTTTAATTTCTTCCGGAGAAGCCAAAGAAATACGAATAGAGGAGAAATTGCTCTTTATCTTATTATCCTTTCTGAAGGCCATATTCTTTTCCTTTTAGTCTGCTCGTACTCTACAACGTATTATTCTAATGTCAGACTCAATCCAAGTCCCTTCAATTCATTGAACAGCACATTCAGTGATTCCGGTATACCGGGTTCAGGCATGGGCGTTCCTTTAACGATAGATTCGTATACTTTACTTCTACCGCTCATATCGTCACTCTTAACCGTTAGCATTTCCTGTAGGATATGGGCAGCACCAAAGGCTTCCAACGCCCAAACTTCCATTTCCCCGAAACGCTGTCCGCCAAATTGAGCTTTACCCCCGAGAGGTTGCTGCGTGATGAGCGAATACGGCCCGATTGAACGTGCGTGCATTTTGTCGTCCACCATGTGTCCTAACTTAAGGAAGTAGGTAACCCCTACCGTAGCGGGCTGGTCAAACGGTTCACCCGTTCCACCATCATACAACTGAGTACGTCCGTTCTTGGGTAGACCTGCCTTTTCGGTTTCTTTGGCTATATCTTCCAAAGAGGCACCGTCAAAGATATGCGTAGCGTATTTTACACCTTGCTTACGTCCGCTCCAAGCCAGAATGGCTTCAAACAGCTGGCCGAGGTTCATTCGCGAAGGTACCCCCAGCGGGTTCAAGCAGATATCAACAGGCGTTCCGTCCGCCAAGAAAGGCATATCCTCCTGACGTACAATTATGGATACAATCCCCTTATTACCGTGACGACCTGCCATTTTGTCGCCCACTTGGATTTTGCGCTTCTTGGCGATGTATACTTTCGCCTTTTTCATTGTACCGGTGGGCAGCTCGTCACCGATCACTTCGTCTAACTGACGACGACGATAATCGGCTTCGGTTTCCTTCACTTTGCGCATATAGTTGGCTAACAACATGCCCACCATTTCGTTGGTTTCCGCATCGTTTGTCCAGTCCGAATTGGATACTTCCGTAAAGACAACGTGTTCCAGCGCTTTCTTGCTGAGCGGAGTGCCCTTCTTAACCAACTCTTCGCCGATATAGTTTACAATTCGGTTGGTTTCCTTCTTATTGACAAGTTTCAGAAGCTTTTCCAAGAAGATTTCGTCAATTTCCTTTTTCTTAGCTTCCAATTCGTCTTCAAAACGCTGCGTTAAGGCACGCTGTTCCTTACGGCTCAGTCCACTATCGGCACGTGAGAAAAGCTTGGTATCGATTACCACACCATGCAGCGAAGGAGATGCCTTTAAGGAAGCATCCTTTACATCGCCTGCTTTTTCTCCGAAAATAGCGCGTAGCAACTTTTCTTCCGGAGTGGGGTCCGTTTCACCCTTGGGGGTGATTTTACCCACCAATATATCACCGGGAACCACGTGTGCCCCGATACGGATAATCCCATCGGCACCCAATTCCTTAGTAGCTTCTTCACTAACGTTAGGAATATCACCGGTAAGCTCTTCCATACCACGCTTTGTTTCGCGCACTTCCAATTCGTACTCATCCACGTGTACCGAAGTAAAGATATCTTCGCGTACCATACGTTCGTTAAGTACGATAGCATCCTCGTAGTTATAGCCCTTCCACGGCATATAAGCAGCAAGAATATTACGTCCCAAAGCGAGTTCGCCATTTTGCGTTGCGTAGCCTTCGGTCAATATTTGTCCCTTGGTTACGCGCTGACCTTCCCGACAAATCGGCTTAAGGTCGATGGTGGTACTTTGGTTCGTTTTGCGGAACTTGGGCAGTTTGTACACTTTGATGGGAGGATCGAAGCTGACAAACAATTCCTTTTCCGATTTATCGTAGCGAACCTTAATCGTATCGGCATCGGCGTAGATCACTTCTCCGTCGCCTTCCGCTACGATTTGAGTACGAGAATCCCGTACTAATTTCGCTTCAATACCGGTACCCACAATAGGAGCTTCCGGACGCAGTAAGGGCACTGCCTGACGCATCATGTTTGAACCCATCAAGGCGCGGTTTGCGTCATCGTGTTCCAAGAAGGGGATCAACGAGGCCGCAATAGAAGCGATCTGTGACGGAGATACGTCCATTAAGTCAACCTGTGACGGGGAGATAACGGGGAAATCGGCACCATAGCGCGATTTAACCCTATCCAAGATAAATTCTCCTTTCTCATTCAGGGGAGCGTTACCCTGTGCCACATATTTATCTTCTTCCTCTTCGGCAGAGTAGTACTTCAAGCCCTTATCGGAAAAATCTACCTTGCCATCCTTAACAGCACGGTAGGGAGTTTCGATAAAGCCCATATCGCTCACCTTCGCATAAACGCATAGCGAGGAAATCAACCCGATATTAGGTCCTTCCGGCGTTTCAATAGGACAGAGACGACCATAGTGCGTATAGTGTACGTCGCGTACTTCAAAGCCGGCGCGATCGCGGGTCAACCCACCCTTACCTAATGCCGAGATACGACGCTTGTGCGTAACTTCAGCCAATGGGTTGGTTTGATCCATAAACTGGGACAACTGGTCGGTTCCGAAAAAGCTATTCAATACGCCCGGTATCGTTTTGGAGTTCATCAACGCTTCCGGCGTGAAGACTTCGCTATCGCGTACATTCATACGTTCGCGAACCGTACGAGCCATACGCGACAGCGCAATACCGAATTGCGTGTACAGCTGTTCGCCCACCGTACGGATACGACGGTTGGACAAGTGGTCGATATCATCAATATTGGTGCGCGATGCAACCAACTCGATGATGTATTTAATGATGCCGACTACGTCTTCCTGAGTTAATACTCTTTCCGAAGGATCGATCGTTAACCCAAGCTTTTTGTTGATCCGATATCTACCTACTTCTCCAAGGTCGTAACGTTTTTCGGAGAAGAATAGGTTGTTAAACGCTTCCTTAGCCGCATTATCGTCTGCCGGCTGGATACCGCGTTGCAGGTGGAAGATGTAGTTCCATGCGTCAATATCATTAATGGTACTATCGTTTTCAAGCGTGGAAAAGATAATATCGGCAGTAACCGACTTTTCGCCCTCCTTAGGTTGCTTTTTCAATAATACCGTATCGTAGCCCAGTTCGATGAGCTTGTCCGCAGTTTCCTCGGTAAGTTCTGAGTCACGTTCGAAAATAATCTCACTACGAGGCATCTGGGTTACTTCACCGGTTGCCGCATCCGTTTGGATATCTTCCATATAGGTGCGGTAAATGCGTTCCGCCAAATTACGTCCGTAGTACGGTTTGAGCGTGGATTTGGATACCTTTACTTCTTCTGCAATATCGAACAGAGCAAGTATTTCTCTATCCGTTGCATAACCCATTGCTCGGAGAAGCATAGTAACCGGGATCTTTTTTTTGCGATCCAAATAAGCATACAGCACGTCTCCTGGATCGGTAGAAAATTCAATCCACGAACCTCTAAAAGGAATAATACGTGCCGAATAGAGCTTGATCCCCGATGTATGAAGCGAAGTGCTGAAGAATACACCCGGCGAACGATGGAACTGCGATACAACCACCCGTTCGGCACCATTAATTACAAAAGTACCGCTCTCCGTCATATAGGGGATGTTTCCTAAGAATACATCCTTACCTACGGTGGCGAAGTCCGTATGTTCGGGGTCGGTGCAATAGAGCTTTACCTTAGCTCTCAAAGGAACGCTATAGGTAAGCCCGCGTGCGATACACTCATCAATCGAGAATTTGGGAGGGTCAACGGAATAATCCACAAATTCAAGGACAAAGTTATTGCGTGTGTCCTTGATGGGGAAGTTTTCGTTGAAAACCTTAAACAATCCCTCCTTTTTGCGTTGCTCCGGTGGAGTTTCCAGTTGGAAGAACTCCTTGAACGACTTCAATTGAACTTCGAGGAAGTCTGGGTATTCGAGCGGATGTTGTATTCTCGAAAAGCTTATTCTATTGGTATCCGGGATTCTTTTCATTGTCTATTCGTAAATAAAGAGGAACAAGCAGGGGCGGGGTTGTTATCCGTTATGCTGTTTAGTCAGTGGGTAGTAGAGCCGCTCTTATGCAGCAAAGACCAAGAACTCCACCCCTCAATGGGTAGAGTTCTCGATCGTAAGTACCTGTTACACAGGCCACGGAAGTTTACTTCAATTCAACTTCAGCGCCTGCTTCTTCAAGGGCTGCTTTGATAGCTTCGGCAGTAGCCTTATCCACACCTTCCTTCAAGTTCGTAGGAGCGGCATCAACCAAATCCTTAGCCTCCTTCAGACCAAGACCGCAATGTTCCTTTACAGCCTTTACTACCTGGAGCTTAGCAGCACCGAAGCTCTTAAGAACAACGTCAAACGAAGTCTTTTCTTCAGCCTGTTCGGCACCACCTGCAGCGGGACCGGCAGCTACAGCTACGGCAGCAGCAGCGGGGTCAATGCCATATTCTTCTTTCAGTACGTTCGCCAATTCGCTTACTTCCTTAACGGTGAGCGATACGAGTTGTTCTGCAATTGCTTTTATATCAGCCATATTATTGGTATTCTACTATTCTTTATTATTTCTGTTCTCTCTCTTCAAGGGTTTTGAGCAATCCGTGGATCGTTTGCCCTGCGGACCCTATAGCCGACACAACGTTCTTAACAGGCGACTGTAACAACATGATAACTTCGGCAATAAGCTCTTCGCGGCTCTTGACAGCTATAAGCTGTTCCAAGTGTTCGCTGCCTATATAGAAGCCTTCCTGTACGTAAGCTGCCTTTAATTCGGGCTTTCCTAATTCCTTATGCTCCTTAACAAACTCTTTGATGATTTTTGCCGGTGCATTGGCATTTTCGGAAAGCATCATAGCGGTATTCCCTTTTAGAGAGCCGTACAACTCCGCAAAGTCAACGCCCTCTTTATCAGCGAGCGCCCGTCTGAGGAGCGTATTCTTTACCACTAATAGCTTCACCTCATTCTTATTGCAAATACGACGTAATGCCATCGTATTTTCTGCATCCAGTGATTCTACATCAACTAAGTAGAAATGAGGATATTGGTTTAAATAACCGGAGATTTTCTCTACGACGGCACCTTTCAATTCCTTTCTCATGCTTACTCGTTTGCTTAGAGGTCTACTGATTTAGGATCGATTTTGATTCCTTTGCTCATCGTACTCGAGAGATAAATACTCTTCAGGTAAGTACCCTTTGCCGAAGTCGGCTTTAAACGGATAATCGTATTAACGAACTCACGTGCATTATCTCTAATCTGTTCGGCTGAGAATGATATCTTGCCTATTGAGGTATGGATAATACCCGCTTTGTCTACCTTAAAGTCTATCTTACCGGCCTTAACTTCGCGAACGGCGTTCCCGATTTCATTGGTTACGGTACCACTCTTAGGATTAGGCATCAATCCACGCGGACCGAGCACACGTCCCAAAGCACCTACCTTACCCATTACACCGGGCATCGTGATGATTACATCTACATCCGTCCAGCCACCTTTAATCTTATCGATATACTCTTCCAACCCAACATAATCGGCTCCGGCTGCTTTAGCTTCTTCCTCTTTGTCGGGGGTGCATAATGCCAGTACGCGTACTTGCTTACCGGTTCCGTGCGGCAATGTAACCACACCACGAACCATCTGATTGGCCTTGCGCGGATCTACACCGAGGCGGATATCCATATCCACTGAGGCATCAAACTTGGTGAAGGTTATATCCTTAACCAATTGAGCTGCTTCATCCAACGTGTAGAACTTGCCGGGTTCTATTTTCCCTTCGACCGCCTTCTGTTTCTTTGTTAGTTTACTCATCGTTACTCAATCAAATTAAAAGAAGTGTCACTTTGTAGGGAATTCACCCTTTACTGCAATACCCATACTGCGTGCAGTTCCGGCAACCATTTTCATGGCACTTTCCACTGTAAAGCAGTTTAGGTCGGCCATTTTGTCTTCGGCTATCACACGTACGTCGTCCCAAGTTAGCTCAGCCACCTTTTTACGGTTAGGCTCAGCCGAACCACCCTTTATCTTGGCTTTTTCAACTAATTGAACTGCCACGGGGGGAGTTTTTACGATGAAGTCGAAGGACTTGTCGGAATAATAGGTGATCACCACCGGGAGCACCTTTCCGGCCTTGTCTTGCGTTCTGGCATTAAATTGCTTGCAAAACTCCATTATGTTGATCCCTTTTGCACCTAAGGCAGGACCAACGGGTGGAGAGGGGTTAGCTGCTCCGCCTTTGATTTGCAATTTGATCTGTCCAGCAATCTCTTTTGCCATTCTGTTCTTATTCTTACTATAGCTGCATCCCATTGGGAGCAGCAAACTCACTATGTTCGGCAGAAAAGCACTCCGCTAAAGGTTTTGCAATAATGCGGTAAATTTGGAAGCATACCGCTTATATTTTCATCCCTTACCGGCTGCCTATAGCCTATTTCCCAAAGCTACAAGCCGGTGCGTAACCACTCCTATTCCTTTTCTACCTGCGTATATGAAAGCTCTAATGGAGTCTTCCTTCCGAAGATCTTCACCATCACCTTGAGCTTCTTTTTATCCTGATAAACTTCTTCTATGGTTGCAGAGAAACCGGTAAACGGTCCATCCACCACCTTAACGCTTTCCCCTTCAAGGAAAGTAATATCGTAGGTTGCATCTTCATCCCTATCGTCCTGCTTACGCATCATCCGTTCCACTTCGTATAAGGGGAGCGGCTCGGGCTTGGGCATTCCCAAAAAGCCTACCACATTAGGCAAGTTGCGAAGGATAAAGATATTATCGTTATTGAGGATAGCTTCAATAACCATATATCCGGGCATAGAGGGGCGTTCCACGATGCGTTTTTTTGATCCGCGCTGCATCATTACCTTTTCAGTAGGTATAAAGACGTCGAAAAGATATCCTTTGAGGGGAGCTATTTCACGCTCTCTCTCAAGCATCTCTTTCACTTTGTCCTCCTTGCCGGAGATAACCCTCAGCACGTAATACTTACGCTCCCGGGAATCCTGTTCTGCCATGCTATACCTCTTATTTTCTATCTCTATGATGCAATAAGTGCGCCAAACACGTTAAGCCGCCATTTTGTCCTATATCGATAAACAACCAAACTAATGGCGACAACTAATAGGTTATTACAATATCCAATTGTAGATCAGCTTCATTAGGTTTTCAAACACCTGATCCACAATGAATACAAAAATAGCAATGATAACCGATGCGATCATCACTACCACGGCACTATTGGTCAACTCCTTACGAGTAGGCCAAGTGACCTTGTACACCAATTCATTGTACGATTCCTTTACAGCCCGACCTATTTTATTGAAAAAGCTCATAACTCTGCTATCACTTTCTATTTCTTGTTTCTATGCCGTTTCTATGCGGCATAGCCTACCCGGCACGGGTTGAGAGACTCGAACTCCCGACACTTGGTTTTGGAGACCAATGCTCTACCAACTGAGCTAAACCCGTAAGAAAGAGTACAGAGAAAGGCGTAACCGGAAGAAATCCTTCCGTTACGCTCTTTCTACTACTCTTTTTTACGCACGTTCAGTGCCATTTACGGAATGGGCTCTATTTAGTCCAGCAATTCCGTAATCTGACCTGCTCCTACCGTACGACCACCTTCACGAATTGCGAAGCGAAGACCTACGTTGCAGGCTACGGGTGAAATCAAGTCCACTTCGATAGTTACGTTATCGCCGGGCATTACCATTTCGGTACCTTCGGGAAGTTTGATTTCGCCGGTTACGTCCAAAGTACGAATATAGAACTGAGGACGATACTTATTCATAAACGGAGTGTGACGTCCGCCTTCTTCTTTCTTCAAGATATAGACTTCAGCCTTGAACTTGCTGTGGGGTTTTACATCACCCGGGTGAGCAAGTACCATACCACGCTTGATTTCGTCTTTGTCTATACCACGCAACAGAAGACCTACGTTATCACCGGCTTCACCTTCATCAAGGATCTTGCGGAACATTTCCACACCGGTTACCACCGTTTTACGTCCTTCAGCGCCCAAACCAATCATCTGAACTTCATCGTTTACGTGAACGCGACCGGTTTCAATACGACCGGTAGCAACCGTACCACGACCCGTGATAGAGAATACGTCTTCTACAGGCATCAGGAAGGGTTTATCCACGTCACGCTGAGGCAGCGGAATCCATTCGTCTACCGCGTTCATCAGTTCCATAATCTTTTCTACCCATTTGGGATCGCCATTGAGCGCACCCAGGGCAGAACCGCGGATGATAGGGGTGTTATCGCCATCGAAATTGTAGAAATTCAGTAGCTCGCGCATATCCATTTCTACCAATTCAAGCATTTCTTCGTCTTCAACAAGGTCGCACTTATTCATAAATACAACCAGTCTAGGAACGTTCACCTGACGTGCCAACAGGATGTGTTCACGCGTCTGAGGCATAGGACCATCAGTTGCAGCAACAACGATGATAGCACCGTCCATCTGAGCGGCACCAGTTACCATGTTCTTCACATAGTCGGCGTGTCCCGGGCAGTCTACGTGTGCATAGTGACGATTAGCTGTTTCGTACTCTACGTGCGAGGTGTTAATGGTAATACCTCTTTCCTTTTCTTCAGGTGCGTTATCGATTGAATCGAATGAACGCGCTTCCGAAAGGCCAGCGTCAGCCAATACCTTTGTAATGGCTGCCGTTAACGTGGTCTTACCGTGGTCCACGTGACCAATGGTACCGATGTTTACGTGCGGCTTGGTCCGATTAAAATGTTCTTTTGCCATGATACTTTTTCAGTTGTAATATAGTTTTTCTTTTGTATGTGCACAGCCTCGGCAGCACAATTACTCTTTTCTTTTTCTTACCTAATAAATTCTTTCTGTCTGTACGTTTCCGGACTGCGTTTCCTTTTTTGCACCTTCACACCGCACAGAGCCGGTGCCGGGACTTGAACCCGGGACCTCTTCCTTACCAAGGAAGTGCTCTACCACTGAGCTACACAGGCATTCCCTGCTTTTTTCTGCAGGATTTCAATCGGTTTGCCGCTGCGGAATCCCTTTTCATCAAAACCCTTTTTCGGCAAACCGACTACAAAGGTAGCAATAAATTATCGATACAACAACAATTCGGAACGAAAATTGTTCACCGATTCTTTATTTGCTTCCTATTTTCTGCTGTCTTTTACCTTCTCTATCTGCCTCTTAAGCGCATCAATGCTTGTATCTACGGCTTCCTCAAATGATGCAGCCGTTTTTTCCGCAAAAAGGTCATTTCCGGGTATTCCCAAACGAATGGAAGCAAATTTATCCTTTCCATCGTTGCTTTTTACCTCTTTCAAAACCACTTCGGCATGAATTACTTCATCAAAAAAACGATCCAAACGATCTAACTTCTTCTGAATAAACGCCTCCAACGCCTTATCGGCATCAAGATGAACGAACTGAATTCTTACTTCCATTTTCTTATCTTCGGTCTGTGCTCTCGGATGAGCGTGATACATCTGTTGCAGCTCCTTAAAGGTAGTGTGCGTATAGCGAACCGTGGTGGATAGACTGCTGTGCCCGAGCAACTCCTTAACGGCAGTCAGCTCAGCGCCCTCATTCAGCATATCCGTTGCAAAGGAATGCCTTAATACGTGCGGTCCCTTTCGTGCCAAACCCGGTATCTGTTCCAATAACTTATGCACAACTTTATACACTCTTGCTACCCCCATGGGCTGTGACTCCAAAGTAACGAAAAAAAACTGACAATTTCCTACCTCTTTGTTCCGCAGAGCTAAGTATTGCTTCATTTTTTCCGCCAAACGGCTTCCAAAGGGAATAATCCGCTCTTTATTGCCTTTCCCCAATACACGGATTACATGTTCATCGAGCCGCACATCCGTTGTTTGCAAACCGGCTAATTCGCTGCGACGCATCCCGGTTTCATAAAACGTTTCCACGATGAGCCGATCGCGAACCTCTTCAAAATCCTCTTCGTTTATAGGTGCCTCGATGAGCGCACTGCTCTCTTTTTCAGTCAGATAGGCGGGTAAGACCTTTTCCTGCTTGGGACCTTTTATGCCGCGCGTAGGATTAGCCGTAATCACCCCTTCCCGAAAAAGGTACCGATAAAAGCTCTTTGCCACGCTCAACTTACGCAGTACCGAGCCGCTCTTCAGCCCGCTATCCATTAAATCGGATATCCAGGCGCGCACGTGGTCCTTATCGCCTTCGGACGGAACAAAGAGCGCATCACGCGTACCGCATACATATTCATAGTAGGCGCGCACGTCTTTGGTATAATAATTGACCGTATACGCCGAGTAATTACGCTCGTAACGCAACCACGAAACGAAGCGGGTGAGCATATCCTCACGTAACTGCGTTGCCTGTTCGTCGTTCATACCAAAAGAAACTGATCCGGATCCAATGGCTGAGTTACCTCTTTATTACTATGAACCACCATCTTAAGAGCAAAAAGAAATTACCGGAACTCGACGCTTTCCCTCCATTTTGTACGGCACCGGGAGCTTGACGCGCTAATGCCTTATAACTGCTCTCCTTAATGATATGCCGATATTTTTTTTGCCGATGATTCTTCAGGGGTGCCGATACCAACAAACCCCTCATGGCAACAAAGGTTGCGCAAGAGGGGGATACACCTTTTATCCCTCGAAATAAATTGGGCGGGGAGAGGAATTTAGTTTTCTTCGGCGTCGCGGAGGCGTTGTATATAAACCGCCTTTTCTCTCTGCTTACGCTTCATTTCGGACGGCTTTACGAAAGCCTGTCTGCTACGCAATTCGCGCATTCTGCCTGTGCGGTCAAATTTTCTCTTGTAGCGTCTCAGAGCGCGTTCAATATTATCTTCCTCTCTTACCGGTACTACTATCATGCTGTCTACCTACTTTGTTACTGGTCTGTTATACCTTTTCTTTGTCTTTATATTCTTTTCGCGCCGTGCGTACCGAACCCTCCCGCCTACTTCTTACGGATAGACGGAACGTTTTTGCCGCCCGGCGGCTGCAAAGGTAGCAAAATATTGCAGAACCGCACCTATCCCATTCGCCGCCCCCCACTGTTGAGACGCTTCAACGCCTCCCGGCACCACGTTCCACAGCAATACAGCCACTGCGCAAAAGGTATATAGGTTTCGGATGAGAGGTATATAGGTTTCGGATGAGAGGTATATAGGTTTCGATGGAGAGGTATATACCTTTCAAATGAGGGGGGTATGTATCTTCGGGAAAGAGTAGGGAACTCCCTGTAGCAAAGTCCCTTCCGCAAACGATATTATCCCCCATATTGGTCAGTTTCTCCCCTTCCGATGGGCAGATGTAAGCGTTGTTCGTTCAGGTGGGCAGGGGAACGAAGTGCGGGATAATCAGTAAATTTGCACGCAATAATGCGTCGATAACAATGGACAATGATAATATACTTCACGATAATAATAAATATACTCAGCACTCATGCGGGTGCGCATGCGATCGGCAAGCCCTAAGGGCATACGATTGGATGGGCGATCTGCCGGCATCGGTGCAGCAAAACCGGTGGGTTGAGGTGCAGTTTAAAAACACACGCAAGGGCATTTACGAAAATACGCCTAAACTAACGCTCAAACGCAACGATATGGTTGCCGTTGAGGGCACGCCCGGAATGGACATCGGCTGCGTAACGCTCACGGGGGAACTGGCTCTCCTTCGCTATCAACGCTCATTATCGCGGCGAAACGTACGTCCGGTTCCGCAAATTTTCCGCATAGCCACTGATGCCGATATGGAGCGTTTTGAGGAAGTGCGCGCCTTGGAACACGGCACAATGATTAGGGCGCGTCAAATAGCGGCGGCGCTGAACCTCGATATGAAGATAGGCGATGTGGAGTACCAAGGGGACGGCACAAAGGCAATATTCTACTATATCGCGGATAATAGGGTGGACTTCCGCGTTCTCATCAAGCAACTGGGCGAAGCGTTCCGCATACGCGTGGAAATGCGTCAGATAGGTGCTCGGCAGGAAGCCGGCAGGATTGGCGGCATCGGTCCCTGCGGACGTGCACTCTGCTGCGCCAGTTGGATGCACGACTTCTGTAGCGTTAACGCGCAATCAGTCCGCCTTCAGGAGCTTAACAATAATCCGGAAACGATAACGGGTCAATGCAGCAAGCTGAAGTGTTGCATCAATTACGAAACTGAGTGCTACAGCGAGGCACAACGCAATATGCCTCCACGCGACGCACTACTCAAAACAGAGGCGGGAACCTATAAGCTGGTGAAGTGCAATCTGCTTGCCGGTGAGGTAGTTTACCGCAATACAGAAGTAAAAAACGGCGAGGAAATTACCATATCTGCCGAGCGTGCGCATAAAATCATCGCACGCAACAAAGCGGGAGAAACGGTACCGGCGCTGGACGAAAAGAAACCTACCGATGCGGAAGCACATAAGCATCGCGATCTGTTGGCGGAAAACTCGCTGACACGCTTCGATCGGGCCATGCAACCGAAGCGTCGCCGCCGGGGTCGTAAGCGAACCCATTCCAAGGAAAACGGCAGTAATGAAAGCGATTAGAATAGCTTTAGGCACCTGCTTGTGCGCTCTTTTTCTATGGAGTTGCGTTACATCCGGGCGCGAAGAAGTGACCTATCGCGCTCTGCCTCAAGCTAAATGGCACCGCGACACCACTCTTTCTTATCCACTTTTCGTTCCTTACGGCGGAAGCAGCTATAGTGCCCGCGTCTTTTTACGGTTCGATAATCGCTACGACTTTAACCATATCACGCTGCAGTACAGGCTAATGCACGCCGATAGCCTACTGATGGCGGATACGCTGCGCATACAAATGTTGGCAAATAACGGCAAGGAGCCCAAAGGGGGTGCCACTTTTCGGCAAACCGAAGCGGAGCTCTTTCCTCTTTTCTCCTTTCCGCACAGCGGAATTTACACATTGCATCTTTCGCTTTGTACAGAGCGCCCACTGCTCCGAGGTATTGATCAGGTGGGCGTTGGCTATACCCGCCGCTCCGTACTTAGCGTTCCCGTCCCCTAATCTTATCTCGGAGCCTGAGGCGTTTCGGTACTTCCTGCCTGCTGCGTCCCGCCTGACGATTCAGTGGAAAGGTCGTTATTTTCAATCGTACGCTGTACCTTTCGGATGGAAGACTTCATTTTACCGAAACTATAAGATACATTGATGCCAAAATTACGCGCCACATTGTTCGCATGAACTATGGATTGCCCCGCGCCCGTATGTCGCCTAATGGTAAACTTATAGGTGCTTCGGAACAAATTGTTCACGTAGAGCGATACGGAAAGTTTCTTCTTTAGGAACGTTTTGTTGAGCACTAAACTGTGATAGCCGCTACCAAATGCTTCCTGATAAGAGGTAGGACGCTGCCGAAACCTTCCCAAATAGAGCGAAATCATCCAATCCTTGGGCAGCGTAATCATACTGCCAATCATCACGTTGCCGCCTACGCCGCTTATTCGGCTTATATCGTTTGCCGCGGTTTTATCCACTTTTCGGTTAAAAGTCAGATAGCTTACATTGAAATTGGAGATAATTCGCAGCCAAGTAAGTGGCGACCAATTGACAAATCCATTGGTACGGAAGCTCCATCTATTACCGAAGTTTTCGAAGGTATTGACAATCACATTCGGATTTTGCGGGTCAATAAACATCACCTCGGTAATAGGTTTGTTGACGTAACTACCATCCAATGAGACGTTTAAGCTTAACTTCGTTTTGTAAAGGCTATACCCGAGCGACAACCTGTTCCTGCGTTCGTTCAGCAAATCGGCATTTCCGTACGAAACACGATGCATTTGCACCTGACTGCGGTAGGGATTAAGCTGGAGCATTGAAGGGCGCCTTACGCGCATTGTATAGTTCAGTTTCAGCTGTTGTGAGGGCGAAAGATTGTACCCGACGGATAGCTGTGGCACCAAATCGGTAAAGCGATGGCGCGTATTGGCATCCGGTTCGGTGGCGTACTTAACGCTAAAACCTCCGCCTTCAAAGCGCAAACCGGCTTTTAGGCTCCAAGCGTTTGCTTTGAACGAATATGATGTATAAGCGGCAAGTACGGTTTGGACGTAATTCATCGGGGAGCCGCCTATGCCCAAGTGTTGTCCGAAGCGCGAACCGGGTGCCCAGCTATCGGTAGCAGGATCGTACAATTCGTAAGATGGATTGGTATTGCCCAAACGATAGATGTATTTCGCTCCCGCCTCGATGGCGTGCTTTTCGGCAAACGGACGCGAGTAATCGGCTTGCGCAGTATGCTCGTGCATGCCCGCTTTGCTTAAATCGCGTTGTTGCCATAAAGAAGGCGCTTTTCCGCTGAGATATATTCCTCCGCCGGAAGTTGTTTTTCCTGTGGTTGGTCCATAGAAGTAGCGATACGAAAGGGTTAGTAATTCGCCTTCCGTGTTACCGCTCCACTGATAATCCAAATTGCTTTCAACGGTAACCCGATTGTTGTACGAATGGTTCTGCACAGAATCCCTGTAGATCAGGGCATCTTGTTCCTTGGAAGTGTAACTATAGCTCCGGAGCGATTCGTACTGATTCATTTTACGGAAGTTGAAGTTTGTGGTCAGGGAGAGCAAGTTTCGCGGATTTATGTCGTATGTAAGCGTGATCGCCCCCGTATGCATTTCCATATTGAACCGATCGGTATTGCTGCGATTTATCAGAAAAGAAGAAGGGAACTCCTCTTCGCTTTCGTAGGACTGATTGTTCTTTTGCTTGATATAGGTACAGACGTAGTTACTATTGATGCCGAACTTGCCGAATTTGGCAGTTATATAGCTCCCGGCGGACAGGGCGAACGGATACCCTACAGTAGCAAAAACGCTACCGGCAAGCCCCTTGAACGAAGCGCCGCTATTGGTAACTATGTTGAGGATGGCGGTTACTCCCTCGGCATCGTACTTAACGCCCGGATCGGTAATCACCTCTACTTTCTTTATCGAACCGGCAGGAATGCTCTGCAAGATGTCCTTCGGATTGGCGTTTATCATTGACGACGGTTTCCCGTTGAGGTAGATTTGAAAGTCGGACGAGCCTTTTACCTGCACGTTTCCCTGACCGTCTACCGTAACAAGCGGTACCCGGCGGAGCATATCCCTTAAACTTTCATTTTTGCTGAGGGGGTCTTCTTCCACATTATACGCCAGTTTATCCACGTCAAGGCGTACCAAGGGTCGCTTCACCGCTACGGTTACTTCGCCAATTTCCTTTACCGCTTCCTTCATTTTGATACGGAGCAAGGCGCTCTTCTTCAGCTCGGCATAGGGCTTCAGCATCGGCTCCGCCGTGTAACCTACGTAGGAGGCTTCCACGCGGTAACGCTCGGCTCGGGGCAGGCTCACCGCAAAGCGGCCGGCATCGTCGGTAACCTGTTGCACCGCTTCACCCTCGTTTTCGCCGTTCAGCGGGGTTATGGCTATGGTGGCAAAGGGGAGAGGTTGCAGGGATTCCTCCATAACTATGCCGCGCAGGCGGAATGTTTCGTCCGTCTGTGCCGTAAGGTTGAGGACAATGGTCAGTGCGAGCCACCCCAGGAGGAGGCATCTTTTCAGTGCGTTCTCGGTCTGTTTCATTTTGTGTAGCGTTATCGTTCTAAATGGATAAGGATTGCTCTTCCCGATACCTATATACCTTTCATTTGATATGTATATACCTTTCGTTCAATAGGTATATACCTTTCGCAGCAAAGGTATATAGGTTTCGCGGGAACAGTGTACATGTAGGGTAATTATCTGATGGTTATTCGTTGCAAACGCTCTGCCAGGGCGGTGAGCGAGGGGTAAGATTCTTTTCGTCCGTCTGTATCGAGCGTCCACTGATTCTCCCCGATCTCGAGGTGTAACTCAGGGTTCTGTCCGGCGGAAGTGACCCGATAGCCGAGCCGACGGAGCATCGCTTCCGCGTAGGGGATCAGCGTCTTCTGCTCGCCGGAGCCTTCTACCCGTACAAAGCGCCCCATGGTCGGCTCCTCTTCAACGATGCCGCGAACGGGATCGAAGGTAAAATGCTCGCCGGGGAATAGCTTTTCGTACGCATTTTGTAGTGCCAACTCCTCGGGAATACCGTGGATTAGCTCACCTTCATGCGTGAGGATGCCTATTTCGTCGCTCGTATTGACGGCAAGCTGCAGTTCGTGGCACGAAACGAGTACGATCCGTTGCGAGCGATGCGCCATATCCCTCAGCAGGCGATACAGAGCCATTCGGTGCGCCAGATCCAAGTGTGCCGTAGGTTCGTCCAACAGAACGAGCGGCGTTTGCTGGGCAAAAGCGCGAGCCACAAAGGCGCGTTGCCGCTCTCCATCGCTCAGAGTGCCCAATCGCCTCCGTTCGTAGCCCTTCAATCCGCACTGAAGCAGCGCATTATGTATCGCGGTTCTATCCTCGTGCTGTAGGGAACCCATAAAGCCGGTATAGGGAATTCGCCCAATGGCAACCAGCTCTTCCACCGTCAGCCGCCTTTCGTATTCCACATCGTTCAGTACAACCGCCACCGTTCGGGCACGCTCCTGAAGCGTTTTGCGCGATAAATCGGTCCCGTCGATGCATACGCGTCCGCTCAAAGCCTCACTGCCTAACGCAATCGCCTTTAGTAGCGTGGACTTGCCGCTCCCGTTGGCGCCCAAAAGGGATACCAGCCTTCCGTACGGTATATGCCAGGAAATGTCGCGCGTTACGAGCCGCGAGCCGTATCCCGTGGATAGTTTATCCAGCGTTAATCCCTCCAATGCCGCTATTTCCATGCTTTTCGCTCCTTACGCAGTATAAGTGAAATGAGGATGGGGGCCCCTATTATTCCCGTAACCATATTGATCGGCAGCACGGCGCCTCCCTTGAGCACATGCGTAAGCATATGGCAAATCGGCATAAACCCGGCTCCCGCCACCAAAGTGAACGGTATGAGTAGCCGATGACTACTCTTCCCCGTCAGAAAACGTACGATGTGCGGCACCGCAATACCGATAAATGCGATCGGACCGCAATATGCCGTTGATACGCCCACAGCCACTCCCGCCGCCAAAATCACGTACAAACGGACGCGCTTGACCGATACGCCCACCGAAGCGGCATACCGCTCGCCGATGAGCAAAGCGTCCAATTGCTTCGGTACGAATAGAAACAGCAGCGACGAAGGTAGTAACGTACACGCCATTATGAGTACATCGGGCATATCGTTGCCCTCTAAGCTGCCCAAGCTCCATACCTGAAATTGCTTCACCACTTCGGCAGGAGCGTAATATTGCAGCAAGCCGACCACCGCTCCCGATAGAAAGCTGATCATAACGCCCACTATTAACAGCGAAGCAATATCCTGCATTCGCCGCGACAGCAACGCTATTACCAGTAGAATGACAGCAGCCCCTGCCACGGCAGAGAGCAACATACCCATCGTTTGCCATATACCTCCTGCGGCAAAGGCGGCACCTATTCCGGGCAAACTTATCCCCATCATAAAAAGAGCCACCCCTAACGATGCGCCGCCCGATACGCCCAAAATGGAGGCATCTGCCAGCGGATTGCGGAAAAGAGTCTGCATTGCTAAGCCCGAAACCGCTAAGCCCGCGCCACACATCACTGCCGTTAGCGCATTAGGCAACCTCATTTGCCACAAAATGAAGCTCAGTTCCTCCGGCTGAGAGGATGGATCGGTCAGCAGAGCAAGGAGCGTTTCCCACGAAATGTTCACGCTGCCCAGAGCTATGTCTAAACAAAAGGCGACAATCGCCCCTACCAACAGCAGAATAAATACGAGTGTAGAGCGCATTCCGTCTATTTCAGTTGCTGCCAATAAGCCGGCCGATACGCGTCACTCCTAAGCGCCGGATGAAAGATATATACCAAATCGGACAGAATCTGCTCCGGACGATACGGCCCTTGTTCGAAGTAATCGTTTGCCATTCCGCGTACTTTCCCGTTGTTTAACCATACATTTCGCTCCGTAAAGGCGCGGAATTTGGCGTAACGTTTATCCTGTTTCAGGAAATCGGCGTACGTTTCCACCGTTCCGGAGTGCCATGCCAGCCAAACCGCATCGTTGTGATGATCCAAATATACCTGCTCAAACGAGAGCGGAGCCCCCGGCGCGCTCGTTTTCGGTGCATTGTACTGCGCACCGGCATCCTGTAGCATGGCGGCTATATAGCTATCTGCCGCCGGCAAGTACCACACCCCTTTGTACGCTTGTCCGAACAAAACATCCGGAAGGGAGGATTCGAGCTTTACACTCTGACGTACCGAATCGTACGCCGCTTTGGCGCGATGATAGAATTCCTGCGCCTCTTTGCCTTTACCCGTCAGGAGCCCCACGAACTTAATCCACTCGGCTCTGCCCAAAAGGGTTGCTTCCTGCCAATCGTTGTTGTACAGAATGGGGATACCGCTTCCCTTGGGAATATTCAGCTGATCCGCCACGCCCTCGAAGTAGTTTGCCATAATTCCGTCCGGACGTAGGGCGATCAGCCGTTCCGCATCGGTAGTTCCTTCGCGCGAAACACCTGTCAGCGCGCCGTTGCGAGCCCGTTCCCGAGCGGCTTCGTTATAGAGCGTAGCGGTATCGCTCGTAGCAACTACGCGATCCAAAGCATCCAACAGCTCGGCAGCTCCCATAAAGGTATCGCTCAGTAGTGCCATTCGCTCCAACGGAACCGCTACTACCGTCTCGCCGACCGCTGATTGATACTGCGTTGCCGCTTGATGCGACAACAGAACATAGGTCGAAAGCGTATCCCCTTGCGGTGAGAACACGCGCACCTTGTGACCGTTTTCGATATTTTCAATACTGAAAAGACGCGCATCCTCTACGGTGAGCGTTGCCGTCTCCGCCTGTTCGCCTCCGATTGTACCGGCTTCCGAGCCGCTTTCACCGCGCTTTCCCTTGCACGCGAGTAGCACGAGGGGCAACATCAACCATACAAGAGCGCGACCGGCAAGCCGCGTTCCCGAATTTTTCATAGTCTGCTTCATTACAAACTTCCCTTACCAATTCCGACATCAAAGGTAACAAAAAGAGCGCGTTTGGCTTGCCGACCCACCCACGCGCCCTACCCATCACCCTGCCGCCCCCTAACCATTTCTCCACCGTCCCCTATCCATCACCCGTCCCCACTCATATGTACCGCGGATTTGATCCCTTTTACCGCCCCACCAGCCCCCATCCATTCCCCCACTATATTAATAGGAACCGCTCACTCGTACCTCCCTTTTCGATTGTTTGTTCGATACTTCTCGATCATTCCTTGCATCCTTTCCGATCGTTTGTACGTACCTTCTCGACAAATCATTAAAAGGATTTATACGAATACTTAAAACAATTCATACAAATCCTTTAAACGATTTGTACAACTTCTTTAAAGGATTTATTGAGGATGTATATACAGATGGTTAAGGATCTACGCAGAAACGGTTGAGAGGGTACGTAGGAAAGCGCGAGGGCGATGCACGGCATGGGTCGGTTGCATCGGTAGCGTGGGGCGGCGGTGCCGATGCTTCGGCTTAGCTCGTCCGTTGAGAGCGGTTTGTTCCTCTCTTCTGAATAGAGGAAGGCACCGGTCACTTTGCGCCATTCTTCTATGGACGAGGGCTAAGGGCAAGGCTTTCTTTTCCGCTCATCGCCCTACTTTATAGGCGGATTTACGCAGATTGATCGGAATAGATATCCTATAGTGCTGCTCAGGGTATGGCTGTTTGGTCGCTCTTTTTCACTACTTTTGGGGAAAGATTGCAACGGAAGGCGAACGAATCACGATAAGGAGCGCGGGCAACTCACTAACCGATAGGTACGGAAGAACGAGGGGTTGGGAGCTTTTGTGCCTTTTATAAGGCATCGGCGTGCATTGATTCCGGCACTACCGGCAGCGGAGAATGAGCAAACAAACGGACGAATAGGAAGAACAGATATGAATAAGTACGATATAGCTATCATCGGGGCGGGACCCGGTGGGTATAGCGCCGCGCTCTTTGCGGCATCAAAAGGGAAAAAGGTGGCTCTTTTTGAGGAACGCGCCATCGGAGGCGTTTGCCTAAACGAAGGGTGCATCCCCACCAAAACACTACTCCACTCGGCACATCTGCTGGAAGATATGCGCGAATCGGCTAAGTGCGGCATCAAGTACGAAGGCGATTTAACCATCGATTTCAAGCGCATAGCGGCACGCAAAACCAAGATTGTGCGGAAACTTACTGCAGGCGTATCGATGCGGCTCAAGGAAGCCGGTGTGGAAATTATCGCCACTCGCGCGCAACTGAACGGAGAAGCCGACGGCGCCATCCGTATTGTGGCGGACGGCAAGGAGTACCTCGCCACGGACGTAATACTGGCGGCGGGGAGCGAAACGGTAATTCCGCCCATTCCGGGCGTTGAAACGTCGGGCTACATCACGTCGCGCGAAGCGTTGGATGCCAAGGAGTTGCCACAAAGCATCGCCATTATCGGCGGAGGGGTTATCGGTATTGAGTTTGCCGATTTCTACCAATCAATGGGCGTTAAGGTGACGGTGATCGAAATGATGCCCGAAATACTCGGAAACATGGATAAGGAAACCTCCGCCATGCTACGGGAATCGCTCACAAAGCGCGGTATTGAGATCCTACTTCAAACTAAAGTGACGGCATTGGCACCGGGCGAAGTAACCATCGAAAAGCAAGATGGAACGAGCGAAACGCTTCAAGCGGAAAAGACGCTCCTTTGCGTGGGCAGACGGCCCCAGTCAAAGGGTTTGGGCTTAGAAAGCCTTTCCATCGAAATGAACCGAGCCGCGGTCAAAACGAACGAATATTTGCAAACGTCCCATCCGCATGTTTATGCCATTGGCGACCTGAACGGCGTCTCTTTATTGGCACATACGGCGGTTCGCGAGGGAGAAGTTGCCGTAGAACATATTCTCGAGGCGCCCAACGCCCCGAAGATGTGCTACCGCGCGATACCGGGAATCGTTTATACGCACCCCGAGATTGCCGGCGTGGGAGCTACGGAAGAGGCGTTACAAGCGTCCGGCGAGCCCTATCAAGTGAAGAAGTTACCAATGAGCTATGCAGGCAGGTTCATTGTGGAATCGGAAGGCGTAAACGGACTCTGCAAGATTATTACCGATACGGAGGATCGAATCATTGGTTGCCACCTATTGGGCAATCCGGCAAGCGAAATCATTCTCATCGCCGCCATAGCGGTAGCGGAAGGAACAAAGGCGGAGGATTTCCGTCGGAACTGCTTCCCCCATCCCACGGTTGGGGAAATTCTTCATGAAACACTCCTCGAAGGGTAAGCCGGCACGGTTCGATCCGATGCACAGCTCGCAGGGAGGAATAAGGCCTCAGCAGAGGAACAAATCCTCCCTACCCCTTTGTGCATCCGAAACCTATATACCTTTCGTCCGAAACTTATATACCTTTCGTGCGGAACCTATATACCTTTCGGATGAGATGTATATAAGATTCAAAAAGAGGCTCGCGCCCTGCCCCAAAGAGCAGGATTTGCTCCGAGCGGATCTTTCCGCTCAGTGGGCGCGATACCTTCGGACAAATTGACCATAAAGAGGCTTTGGTATCATTTTTGTATTAGTAAAAGCGTGATTAGCTAATGAAGCGTAGTTGGGAACAGATGATGAAATTGAAACATACTATAATAGGTGTACTGATGTGCGTACTGAGTTGCGTGCCCGTCCTTAGCCTGAAAGGCGCCAATGAATGTGCCGGCGAAGTGGCGGAACAGCCTCACACCACCATCAGTTTGCTTGCCGTTCCTCCCTACGAAGCACACATCTGGACCATTTACGGGCATGCCGCCGTGCGCGTGGTGGACAGCGATGGGTACGACCGCGTGTACAACTGGGGCGTTTTCGACTTCGATAAGCCCGGGTTTATCCGTCGTTTTGTGGCCGGCACCAGCACGGACTATATGCTTGCCGAGCAACCTACCGATGAATACATCTATAGTTATGCGTCACTGGGATGCGATGTGTACGAGCTTACGCTCAATCTGACTGACGAAGAGGCGGCTCGCTTCCTGAAGCTGGTAGAGGAAAATCTGAAACCGGAGAACCGCTTTTACCGCTATAACTTTGTATTTGACAATTGCGCCACACGCCCCATCCTTCTGTTGGAACAGGCTCTGAACGGGAAACTTATGCTTCCCGATGTACCTCAGACCACACGCCGCGCGATGATTGACCGAAGCAGCACGCAGCGTCCTTGGCTCAAATTTGGAACAGATATGGTTCTGGGTCGCTCTGCCGATACACCGGTAGGCGCACACGATCAGCTGTTTCTTCCGCTCTATATGAAGGATATTGTAAAAGCGTCCCAAATTATGGATGCAAGCGGCTCCTTGCGCGCTGCGGTATCCGGGGAGCGCATTTATCCGAAATTGGGTGAGCAGGAACAAATTAAAGCTACGCCGTGGCCACTGCAACCATTGACTGCAGCCGTTTTGCTATTACTGATAACGCTTATTGGTGCGACTACGGCACGCGGAAAAGCATATTTTATGCGCACCTGGGGCGCGATCGTTCTCGCTGTTATGGGATTATCGGGTTGTCTCATCTTTTTCCTCACGGTAATTTCACTCCATCCGCTCACAGCCCCCAACTGGACGCTTGCCGTATTGCATCCGTTCCATCTGCTCGTGGCACTCCCGCTGCTGCTCTTTTGGGCACCGAGCCGCGTTTCGCGCTTCTACCACCTCGCCAACATTATAGTGCAGATACTTTTCCTATTGATCTGCTCTTGGGCGACTGCACAACACTTTCACCCGGCTTTGTACCTTATTTCGGTCACTCTGCTGGTAATTTCGCTATGGGCTTTCCGATACGGTAAACTGATATCGGTATCCTCCCCCAAACGTAGGCGGAAACGAACCGCTCCGCGAAGCAATACACAAAAGGCATAAGGCTAATAGCTGAAAATGACCTAACTTTGTTCCTTGTAAGTACACAATATTAAAACAATGGCACTGAACCAATTCTTATCAAAAATCTTTGGTAGCAAGTCGCAACGCGACCTTAAAGAAGTTGCGCCCTATGTGACTAAAATCAAAGAAATATACCCCACAATAGAGCAATTAGACAACGATGGGCTGCGCGCCCGTACCGATGCTCTGCGTAAGCGGATAGCCGATTACACACAAGATAAAACGGACGAAATCGAGCAGCTCAAGAGTGGGCTTGAGGAACAGAATCTGGAGCAAAGAGACGAAACATGGAAGCGCATCGATAAACTGGAAGAGGAAATTCTGGATAAGAATGAGGAAATCCTGGACCAAATCCTGCCCGAAGCGTTTGCCATAATGAAAGATACGGCTCGCCGCTTTAAGGAAAACGAGCAAATAGTAGTAACCGCCAACGAACGCGATAAGGAACTTGCTGCAACACACGACTTTGTAACGATTGAAGGCGATAAAGCCATTTATCGAAATCATTGGGTAGCAGGCGGTAACGAAATCGTATGGGATATGGTTCATTACGATGTACAGCTTATCGGCGGTGTAGTACTACACAAGGGCAAAATTGCTGAAATGGCTACCGGTGAAGGGAAAACGCTTGTGGCTACCCTACCCGTATTCCTTAACGCTCTGCCGGGCAGAGGGGTACACGTGGTTACCGTGAACGATTACCTATCCAAACGAGATGCCGAATGGATGGGACCGCTCTATATGTTTCACGGGTTAAGCGTGGATTGTATCGATAAACATAAGCCTAATTCGGATGGACGGCGCGCCGCATATAATTCGGATATTACGTTCGGTACCAATAACGAATTCGGCTTCGACTATCTGCGTGACAATATGGCAACATCGCCCTCCGATTTGGTTCAGAGGAAGCATAACTACGCCATCGTCGATGAAGTGGACTCGGTATTAATTGACGATGCCCGTACGCCACTCATTATATCCGGTCCTACGCCCAAAGGTGAGGAACAATTATTCGAAACTTACCTGCCAAATGTGGAAAAGGTGGTGGAAGCACAACGCAAACTTTGTGCGCAACTACTAATCGACGCAAAGAAAAAAATGCAGAGTGAGGATAAAAAGGAACAGGAAGAAGGCGGACTGCTCCTATACCGCTCCTACAAAGGGCTCCCCAAGAATAAGGCGTTGATTAAGTATCTGAGCGAACCGGGTATAAAGAGCGCAATGCTCAAAACGGAAGAGTTCTATATGCAGGACAATATGCGTCAGATGCATATCGTAACCGATCCGCTCTACTTTGTAATCGATGAAAAGATGCAAAGTGTGAATCTAACGGACTTAGGGCAGGAATTGCTCTCAAAAGGTACACAGGATAGTCAATTCTTTGTATTACCGGATATAACCTCTCTACTCTCGCAACTTGATGCCGAAGAACTAACTCCCGAAGCCAAAGCAGAGAAAAGAGATACAATCGTAACCGATTACGCGATCAAAAGCGAACGCGTTCACACGGTAAACCAGCTCTTTAAGGCGTATGCACTGTTCGAAAAAGACGATCAATACGTCGTTATTGATAATAAGGTGCTTATCGTGGACGAACAAACCGGTCGTATTATGGAAGGACGCCGTTATTCGGACGGACTGCACCAAGCCATTGAAGCGAAAGAACGCGTTAAAGTAGAAGCCGCAACACAAACGTTTGCCACCATCACCCTACAGAATTACTTCCGTATGTATCACAAGCTGTCCGGTATGACCGGTACTGCCGAAACGGAAGCAGGCGAATTGTGGGATATCTATAAGTTGGATGTAGTGGTAATTCCCACCAACAAACCGGTTATTCGTAAGGATATGAATGACCGAATCTACAAAACGGCACGTGAAAAATATAAGGCTGTAATAGACGAAATAGAGGATTTGATCGGGAAAGGCAGACCCGTACTAGTAGGGACCACTTCCGTTGAAATCAGCGAATTGCTCAGCCGAATGCTATCGCTCCGCAAGATACCGCATAATGTGCTCAATGCTAAGCTGCACCAAAAGGAAGCAGAGATTGTGGCGGAAGCCGGTAAAAAGGGAACCGTAACCATTGCTACCAATATGGCAGGGCGTGGAACGGATATCAAGTTAACACCGGAAGTACGGGATGCCGGCGGGCTCGCCATTATCGGTACAGAACGGCACGAATCGCGCCGTGTGGATAGGCAGTTACGCGGTCGAAGCGGACGTCAGGGCGACCCGGGCTCATCCGTATTCTTCATTTCATTGGAAGACCACCTGATGCGTCTATTTGCGAGCGACCGTATCGCCTCACTTATGGACAGAATGGGCTTTAAGGAAGGGGAAGTATTAGAGAACAAAATGCTTTCCAAGAGCGTGGAACGGGCACAGAAAAAGGTAGAAGAAAATAACTTCGGTATTCGCAAGCGATTGCTTGAATATGACGATGTTATGAACTCGCAGCGCGAAGTGATCTATACGCGTCGTCGTCACGCTTTGATGGGAGAACGCATCGGGCTGGATACGCTCAACACGCTATACGATGTAACGGAACAGATTGTATTCAAAAACAAGGAAACAGACGACTACGAAGCGTTCAAACACGAAATGCTTGGCGTTCTTTCCGTTGAAAGCTCCGTTACCGAGGAACAATTCCACAAAACGAGAGAAAACGACCTCGCAGCAAAAGTATTTGACGAAGTATACAACGCTTACAAGCGCAAACTCGATACGATTGCTTCCATCGCTTACCCGGTTATTCATCAGGTTCGCGAGCAGCGAGGCGATAAGTTTGAACGCATCATTGTACCCATCACTGATGGAAAGCGTACCTATAACATCGTTACCAATCTGAAAGAAGCTGATGAATCAGAGGGACACTCTCTTCTGAAAGAGATTGAAAAGAGCATTTCGCTCTATACCATTGACGATGCTTGGAAGGAACATCTGCGCGAAATGGACGAACTGCGCAACTCCGTGCAGAGTGCCGCTTACGAAAACAAGGATCCGCTACTAATCTACAAGCTGGAAAGCTACGAACTTTTCAAAACTATGGTGGAAGCGATGAACCGCAAAACAGCATCCATACTTATGCGTGCCCGCATCCCGATGCCGGAACAAAATGAGGAAGGTAGCGTAAATGTACGGGAAGCGGCTCCGGAACGAAGAAGCGATATGAGCCGCTACAGCGCCCGCAAGGATGATGTTTTGGAAGAATCCCGTCAAATGCAACGCACCGCAGCGCAAAGTGCTACCGGATCAGCTCCGGCAAAGCAACAACCGATTATCGCAGAGAAAAAGATAGGGCGTAACGATCCGTGTCCGTGCGGCAGCGGCAAAAAGTACAAAAACTGCCACGGTCGCAATCTGTAATAGTAGTATGATTAGCTCTATGACCGGCTTTGGCTCTGCCAATGCCATCCGTGACAATAAAAGTTATACGTTAGCGATCAGGACGCTAAACAGCAAGCAGGCGGATGTAACTATCCGTCTGCCACAGCTATACAGGGATGCGGAAACGACCATTCGCACTGCCGTTGTTCAGAAGCTATCGAGGGGACGTATAGAAGTTTCGCTTACTATTACGGATATAGCGCCCGAAAGTGCCGTTCCATCGCAGCATTTGATTGATGTAAAGCGTCTTTCGGCTTATCTTGATGAATGCAAGCAAACAGCCGAAAGCATGGGTTTATCCGTACAGGAGCCATTTTTCGCCAAACTGCTCTCATTGCCCGGCGTGATTCTGCCACAGGATGATGCCCAATCTCAGACCATTAGCACTGAAGAAGAGGCACTTGTTGAGCAACTCACCGATGAGGCGATCCGCGGCGTACTAGCCTTTCGCCAAAGTGAAGGGATAATGCTCGAAAAAATATTGAGTAATAACCTCGAAGCCATCGAGGAGGAACGTATACAGGTATCCGCTCTTGCACCGCAACGAATTGATCGTATCCGCGAACAACTCACTCGCGATCTTTCGCAAATCACCGATTTGGTGGATTACGATAAGGGCCGTTTGGAACAGGAACTTATCTATTACATCGAAAAGCTTGATGTGAACGAAGAGCTGAACCGCCTCGCCAAGCATCTTACCTACTTCCGTGAAACAATGGAGGGTGATTTTCCTCAAGGCGTTGGCAAAAAGCTTGGCTTCATTGCTCAGGAGATGGGGCGCGAAATCAACACTTTGGGCTCCAAAAGCAACGATACCGCCATGCAACACAAAGTGGTTCGCATGAAAGATCACTTGGAACAAATCAAGGAACAGGTTCTCAATGTACTCTGATGCTCTATGACCGGCACCAAACCTACCCTTATCATTATCTCAGCTCCCAGCGGCACGGGTAAAAGCACAATCATATCCCGTATCATTGATCGCCCCGAGTTAAATCTCAGCTTTTCCGTATCTGCAACCAATCGTCAACCTCGAACGGGAGAAAGCGAAGGCGTGGATTATTACTTTCTGAGCGACGAACGCTTTCGGCAACTGCGTGAAGAGGATGGATTTATCGAATGTGTGGAGGTGTACCCCGGTCGTTTCTACGGAACGCTTCGGAGCGAACTGACACGAATTGCCCAAATCGGCAAGAATCTTCTCTTGGATATTGATGTGGAAGGGGCTATTCGCATCAAGGAGCAATTTGGTGAAGCGGCTCTGGCCATATTCTTGCAACCGCCTTCCTTAGAGGTTCTTAGGCAGCGTCTGACCAATCGCGCCACCGATTCGGCGGAATCAATTGAGCATCGTCTTAGCCGCGCCGCTTACGAATTGAGCCTCGCTTCGCACTTTGATATTACTATTGTCAACGATCAGCTGGAAAAAGCTGTCGATGAGGTAGCAGAAGCCATTCATCGCTTTATCCAAAAAGCATGAAGACTAAAATCTATCCATTAGACACCGCCACCCATGCGGCGCTTCCGTTTGTGGAAGAGGGCATCAAAGCCGGATTCCCTTCTCCGGCTCAAGATCTGCAAGATATCGGCATTGACCTAAATGAGGCTCTAATCGAACATCCTGCCACCACTTTCCTCGCCAAGGTAGATGGGGACTCCATGCAAGAGGCGAACATATTGGATGGCGATATTCTTGTTATTGACAGAGAGCTAACTCCTTCCGAGGGAGATGTAGCGATCTGCTACATTAACGGTGAGTTTACAGTAAAACGGTTACAGCGCATCAAAGGTACACTGTACCTTGTTCCGGCAAACAAAGAGTTCAAAGCAATTGAAATAACCGAAGGCGATGACCTTACCATTTGGGGCATCGTAACCTATTGTATTCATAAGGTTCGCTAATCGTAGGGGCGTTTTCCTATCCTATATGATAGGTCTTATTGACTGTAACAACTTTTTTGTCTCGTGCGAACGAGCCTTTCGTCCTGAGTTGAACGGTCGACCCGTGGTAGTTCTGTCCAACAATGACGGATGCGTGGTGGCGCGTTCCGAGGAAGCGAAGCAGTTAGGCATACCTATGGGTATTCCCTATTTCAAAATTGCCTCATTGGTTCGGCACGAACGAGTGGTGGTACTATCCTCAAACATTGAGCTGTACGGCGATCTCTCCCATCGCATTATGGCGCTTATTGCCCAGTCCGTTCCCGATCTGGAGGTATATTCCATCGATGAGTGCTTTGTGCAAATGCCACCCCTCCCCAAAGCTGAGGAAATGGCTCGCACACTACGCAAACGAATACTAAAAGGCATCGGCGTACCGGTCAGTATCGGTATCGCGAACAACAAAACACTTGCCAAAATTGCGTCCCGAATTGCTAAGAAGCAACCAGGGCTCGGTGGCGTTAAGCCTTTGGTGGATGCATCTGAGCGTGAAGCAGTTCTCAAGCAATTTCCCGTTGGCGATGTTTGGGGTATCGGTCGCCGTTACGCCAAACGATTAGTCACCGGAGGCGTACTCACCGCATACGATTTCTCACAGCTCAATAGCAAATGGGTACTCAAGAATATGACAATCCGAGGCGAACAGACCCGTTTGGAGCTTCTCGGTCAACGAATTATCCCCTTTGAGCGCTCCCACCCCCGTTCCTCTATTGCACGTTCACGCTCCCTCTCTGTTCCTGTGGACAACTTTGAACGTTTGCTTTCTCTACTAATACACTTTGCCGACCTATGCACCACCCAACTTCGCAAACAGCATCTAGCTGCCATGCGCTGCGCTGCATTCATATCACCGAGCCGTTTCGACCTTCGTTTTAAGGACGAAGCACGTATGGCTGAAGTGCTTTTGGATAATCCGAGCAACGCACTGAACGTAATTGCGCCCCAACTCCGCACCCTACTTGCTTCCATTTTTAACGAGGGCGTTCCCTATAAGCGTTGTGGCGTTGTCTGCTCGGACCTCGTGCCCGAAGGCACTCAGATCAACCTTTTCTATAATGAAGACGACCGTGATGCAGAGAAGCTCTCGCAGACCATCGATTCAATCCGTAGCCGCTTTGGCAGAGACGTTATCGTACCCGCTTCCTCACTCCAAGAGGACTTGCAAAACGTAACTAACGCCCGCCATCGCACCCCTCGCTACACCACGCGCTGGAACGAACTCCTCCGCGTAAAATAATCCCCCATCTTCTTCACTCATTGCTACGTACCTTCTCAACTAGATGTACGTACCTTCTCGATAAATTATTAAAAGGATTTATACAAATCACTTAAAGGATTTGTACGCGTACATTAAATGATTTGTACAAATCATTTAAACGATTTATCGAGTAGGTAGGGATAAAAGATTGAAGAAGTAGGATGAAACGAATGAAAAAGACCCTTCCAAATAGCGTGAGATAGAATGCTTGCTGTCACTTTACCACACTATTCTAATATTAAATGCTACCTTTGCTTACGGCTCTTGTGGCTATACGAAACATAGCCGCAGCCGATATGGGACAGGGAATAATATACATCACAAGAAGAATAGAGACAAATGCAATTAAGATTACGCTTATTCAGCACGCTTTTGTTCCTCCTCTACGCGGGGATTAGTGCGGATGCCGCACCTCGTACCGCGAGT
>CABTZX010000005.1 GCA_902489445.1 uncultured Bacteroidales bacterium | reverse complement strand
CTGCCGGCGCGATTGTGGGCTATCTTTTGCTGGCGCCTTTCCTCAACCAAACGGTATACGGTATAATCTTTGCCATGATTGCCGGCATTATGGTCTATATATCCTTGGATGAGCTACTTCCCGCTGCCGAAGTGTACGGCAAGCACCATCAAGCCATTTACGGCTTAATTGGTGGTATGTTCGTAATGGCTACCAGCCTTTTGTTGCTGTAAGTCAGCACACTCGGTGTAAAACGGAACGAGCCGATTGTTCCTTTTATATAATACTCGCACAGTTTATGGTAAAAGGTATATACCTTTCCGTTAAAACGTATATACCTTTCGTCCGAGATGTATATACCTTTCACTCAATATGTATATACCTTTTGCGCTCCCCTTGCCAATCTCACGCATTTGGCTCTAAAGGGAAATCTTTTTTTAGTCTATTTCTTCTTTTTTACAAAACTATCCATTACCTTTGTGGGCAGGATGGGTATGGGTGCATATGTTTAACAGAAAGTGGTACTTGCTTCTGCTGTTGCCGGCGGTAGTTTTCGGTATTAGCTTTTACTTTCAGGTAAAGTATCTGTTAACTATGTACCGCGTTCGTAATGAACAATTTACCACGCTGGTACGCACCGCTCTGGCAGAAACGATGCAGGATGTGGAAAAAGACGCTGTTGCGCGCTTTACTTATGAGCTGATTCGTGAAGACGAAAGGCACCGAACCCGCAACCATATGCTGGGACAGAGCGAAGAAGATAGCCTTCTGTACGATCCCCTCGCCAAATTGCACCAGTGGAACATGCTCCTGCAATCCTCGCAATTTGCTCGTTGTCCGCGCGATCAAGTTTACGACACACTGCTTAATAATTCCGTACTCGTGGGCTATCCCGACGAAATGCAGCAACGTCTCGTTAATGCCTTCTTCTACTACAGCGAGCGCCTCACCGATGTGGTTTTGCACTCCATCATTAGCTTGGATAACGATGTACGTCCGTTGGAGAACAGAATTGACTTCAATGTGCTTGAGTTTAAGCTCAATGAAGCGCTCCGAGGGGTAGATATCAACGAGCCATACGTCTACCGCGTATACGACCATACGGGCAAGCTCTTTGGCACTAACGACCCCAAGCACAATCAGTTACATCACTCGGCCGGAAATACGGGAGAAAAGAACGAATCAAGCGCGCATTACCGCCAAGAGCAAACCGTTCGGCGCAACCTTTTCGAAGGACTTTTGCTCAACCAACGCTATGCGGGCTACATCGAAGTTTGCTTCCCTAACCATCAGGGTTTTGTCGATCCTAATCTATACGCAACTTTTTCCGTCAGCTTGATGGTATTGTTCCTCATTTTAACCGCCGTGGCGATGTTGCTCTTTTCACGCCAGATTGCCTTTTCAAAAAACCGGAGAAACTTTGTCAACAATCTTACTCATGAGCTGAAAACGCCGCTAACTTCCATCATGTTGGCATCCGATATGCTGGAGAACAGTATCGGTACCGATGAGGAAAAAACGCCTAAGCAGGAGCGGATTTTCAATGTACTGAAGAGCGAAACCAAACGGCTCTCCTTTATCGTGGAAAAAGTGCTTCAATTTACACTGGTGGATGAGGGCAAAGTGCGCTTCTACCCTATCGCCGTGAATGTTCAGGAAATACTGGAGGATATCTATACCGTTTACGATATTAAATGCCGTCAGTTGGGCGGCGCCGTAACGCTCTCAATGGAATTGGATCATCCGGTGATCAACGTGGATAAGCTACACTTCCAAAACATCGTATTTAACTTGATGGATAACGCCGTTAAGTACCGAAAAGAGAGCGAACCGATACAAATTGGCGTGCGATGCTACGCCCAAGAGCCGCAAAGTGTAACCATCAGCATAACCGATAACGGAATAGGCATCGGACGCTCGGATCAAAAGCGCATCTTTAACCAGTACTATCGTGTGGAAACCGGTAACGTACACAACGTAAAGGGCTTTGGTTTAGGGCTTAGCTACGTGCAACGCACCGTTACCGCTATGGGCGGAAAAATAGAGGTAGAAAGCCGAAAAGGCGTTGGTACCACTATGCGTATAACTTTCCCCGCCTATACGGAGGCAGATAAACCGAATAAAGAGGCAAATGAACAATGAGCACACTGCAACTGTTATAAGAGAGCAGTTGGTGCGCAACTAGCAACTATAGAAAAAGATTATTAGTAAATAGTATAAAGAAAATAGATAGTAATACAGATATGGCAAGTAAAACGAAGATTTTTCTCTGTGAGGACGACGAAAGTCTGGGAGGTTTATTGAAGGATTTCTTCGAATCGAAGGATTTTGAGGTTTCCCTTTTCCACAACGGCGAAGATGCGTTGAACAACTACGCCAAGGATACATACGACCTCTGCGTATTGGATGTAATGATGCCGCGCGTAGACGGCTTTGCGGTAGCGGAACAAATCCGCAATACGGATAGTCGCATCCCCATTATTTTTCTGACCGCCAAAACACTTAAGGAAGATGTACTTAAGGGGTTTGAAGTGGGTGCCGATGATTATATACGCAAGCCGTTTAGCCTTGATGAGCTGCTCGCCCGTATGGAAGTCCTTCTGCGCCGCGTAAAGGGAGCGGAAGCAACCATACAATCCACCTATCAGATCGGTAAATTCTTTTTCGATACACAAACGCAAACCATCACTATTGACAACGGCAAACCGATCAGTTTGACTACCAAAGAGAACGAACTGCTCGCACTGCTCTGCGCCTATGCCAATCAAACGCTCGAAAGAAGCTTTGCGCTGAAAAAGATCTGGGAAAACGATAACTACTTCAATGCACGTAGTATGGACGTGTATATCACTAAGTTACGCAAAATCCTTAAGGAAGATCCTACCGTTGAAATTAAAAACGTTCACGGAAAGGGGTATAAGCTGATTACCACCCTGAGTGAGGATGCGGAAGAAAAACCGACTAAGTAGCTCTGATTATGAGCAATAAGATAGCATTGGCAGCCGATCACGCCGGCTTCGAACAGAAAGAATTCGTCAAACAGCTCCTTATCGATAAGGGCTTTGAGGTGGTTGATTACGGAACCAACTCGACGGAATCGGTTGACTATCCCGATTTTGCCCATAAAATGGGGCAGGCAATCGATAACGGCGAAATAGAGCGCGGCATCGCCCTATGCGGCACTGGAAACGGAATATCCATGACGCTGAATAAGCATCGCAAAGTGCGCTGCGCCCTGTCGTGGAACAAGGAAATCGCCGCATTGGGACGGCAGCACAACGATGCCAACGTATTGGCGCTGCCGGCACGCTTTATCACCCCCGAAGAGGCTCGAGGCATCGTGGAAACCTTCCTGAATACGGCGTTTGAAGGCGGTCGCCACGCAAGGCGCGTGGGCAAAATCGCTCCCGAACAATAATTCGTTTGGTCCGGTTCCCCTAACGGAACGGATTTGAAGGGGAAAAAGTTTGGGTAGTTGCTTTGTGTAGAGATAACGCAAAGCAACTACCATTTCTATCACTGCTAGCTTCTATAGAGTGAACTTTTTGGGGAGCGAGCTGTTCTGTATGCGTATTCGGGTCAGCGCATGGCGATCGATTCCGTGCCTCGTGCAGTATTTGCAGCTTTGAGGCATTATATATATGCAAGTTAAAGCAGACAAGAACAACACATCGATTATGAAGAAAGTAATTACACAAATAGTCGTAATGCTATCGGTGGCACTATTCCTTGCCCCGATCACAAACGTAAAGGCTCAGGAAGCCAACGATTCGATTGGTACTCCGGAGCAACCGAGCAAAATACAGCGGATGGGGACAATTTCTTTTGATACGCATTATCTGTATACCTTTTTCGGGATTAACTTTGCCTACGAATGGCCGGTTCTGCCCGAAACGACGCTCGTTTTGGAAGCAGCGGGTGGGTACGCACCGATATACTCTATGTTCTTCAACGCAATTAGCACTCGTGGCGGCGTTTTCTATACACACGAGCAAGTGAACCTACGTTGGCGTTTCGACACCAAATACCGGCTCAGAAAGGGTTATTCGCTACGCTACAACAGCGGGTTCTACGGTGAGGGTTCGTTGGCATATACAATGCTTATTGCACGCTTAAAAACCGAAAGGAATCTGAATACATGCGGACAATCGGGTTGCTCGGGCGAAAGCGTTTCCGAAACTAATACGGAACTCGCCCATTTGCCCACGCTAACGTTAAACATCGGCTATCGGTACACATTCAAAAACCGCATCTATTTTGAAGCAAAAACAGGCATCGGGATAGGTGTTCTGATAGGTCAGGGTGAAGTTACAAGCATACCTTTTTCGCCTATTGACCTCAAAATAGGGTACGCCTTTTAGGCATCCCGACGCATCAAAGTGCCCAAAAATTTAGGGAGTACCGATGCGCGTAGCCGTAACCCCTGAACTATTTGTACCTTTGCATTTGAAATTGGATTTGATTGCGTGGAACAACGCTCCTATACATATGAAGATTGACTTAACCTTACCCGATGGAAGTGTTCGGCAAGTAGAAAAGGGAACCACTGCTTTGGAAGTGGCTCGAGAAATCAGTACTCGTCTTGCCGATGAGGTGCTGGCTGCCGAAGTAAACGGCAACGTGATCGACCTTGAACGCCCCATTGAAGAAAACGCTACGCTGAAACTGCTCAAATGGGAGGATGAAGGCGGCAAACACGCATTTTGGCATACCTCCGCACACTTAATGGCGGAAGCTATTCAGCAGCTCTATCCCGGCACGCAGTTCGGAATAGGCCCTGCCATCGATAACGGATTTTACTACGATATTGATACCGGTGATGTGGAGCTGAAGGAAGCAGACCTAAAGGCAATTGAGGATCTTATGCTTCAGTTTGCTCGCGAAAAGCAACCTTTAGTGCGCAAGTCGATTACCAAAAGTGACGCGCTGACGTTCTTTGGGAATATGGGTCAGCACTATAAGAATGAACTGATTGCGGATCTCGACGACGGTACCATTACCACCTATACGCAAGGGAACTTTACCGATTTGTGTCGCGGACCGCATTTACCTAATACCGGTTACATCAAAGCGGTAAAGCTGACCAGCGTTGCGGGTGCCTATTGGCGTGGCGACGAAAAGCGCAAGCAGCTGACCCGCATCTATGGGATTACGTTCCCCAAGAAAAAGCTTCTGGATGAGTATCTGGTACTTTTGGAAGAAGCGAAAAAACGTGACCACCGCAAAATAGGTCGCGAGCTTGAATTGTTCGCTTTCTCGCCCAAAGTGGGCGCCGGATTACCTCTATGGCTTCCGCGCGGTACCAAATTGCGGCTCAAATTGGAGGATTACCTCAAAAAGATACAGCGGCGCTTTGGCTACGAACAGGTTATGACGCCCCACATCGGCAACATCGATCTGTACAAAACGAGCGGTCACTATGAAAAGTATGGTGCCGATTCGTTCCGTCCCATCCAAACGCCTCAGGAAGGGGAAGAGTTTATGCTCAAACCAATGAACTGCCCCCACCACTGCGAAATATATAAGGTAAAACCTCACTCCTACAGAGATTTGCCGGTTCGGCTTGCCGAATTCGGAACGGTGTACCGCTACGAGCAAAGCGGTGAATTGCACGGACTTACGCGTGTAAGAGGCTTTACGCAGGACGATGCACACATTTTCTGTACACCGGATCAGGTTAAGGAGGAATTTATGAAGGTGATGGATATTATCTTTATCATCTTCAACGCATTGGACTTTACGCAGTTCGAAGCGCAAATATCTCTGAGGGACAAGAACAACCGCACCAAATACATCGGTAGCGATGAAAATTGGGAAAAGGCGGAAACGGCTATCATTGAGGCGTGTCGTGAAAAAGGATTGGAAGCACATGTAGAGTACGGAGAAGCCGCATTCTATGGCCCGAAACTGGACTTTATGGTAAAGGACGCCATCGGACGTAAATGGCAGCTCGGAACCATACAGGTGGACTATAATCTGCCGGAACGCTTCCAGTTAGAATATACCGGTGAGGACAACCAAAAGCACCGTCCCGTAATGATTCACCGCGCACCGTTCGGTTCGATGGAACGCTTTGTAGCAGTGCTGATTGAACATACTGCCGGTAAATTCCCGCTTTGGCTCGCACCGGATCAGGCGGTTATTCTGCCGGTGAGCGAACGCTTCAACGATTATGCCTATAAAGTGCGGGACGAACTGAGGGAAAGCGAGATAGATGTATTCGTGGACGACCGCAACGAAAAGGTGGGTCGCAAAATACGCGACAACGAATTGAAGCGCATTCCCTACCTCCTGATTGTGGGTGAAGACGAAGCCAATTCCGGTACCGTTTCCGTACGCAAACAGGGCGAAGGCGACCAAGGTAAAGAAAAAATTGCTACCTTTGCCGAGCTTGTGCGTAACCAAGTGGACGAAGAAATGAACGCTTGGAAGCGCGATAAGTAGCGCATTCCGATGTATTACACCGGTAAGAATGCAACAAGTAAAGAAAAAACGAAAAGAAAGGATATATAGATTAGCATAGATGTATCATTTAACCGTGCGAAAGGCACAGAATAGTTAGTGCAAAACAGAGAAAAGACCGAGCAGTACCGCATCAACGAGCAAATATCGGCAAGGGAAGTTCGCGTAGTAGGCGACGATGTGGAAAGCGGTGTCGTTCCCTTGAGGAAGGCACTCCAGATGGCTGAAAATGCCGGATTGGATCTCGTTGAGATCGTTCCCGGAGCCAACCCACCGGTATGCAGAATAGTAGATTACCAAAAGTTCGTTTATCAACAGCGCAAGCGTCAGAAAGAACAAAAGGCTAATGCTACCAAAGTGGTCATTAAGGAAATCCGCTTCGGACCTCAAACTGATGACCACGACTATAGCTTCAAACTCAAGCACGCTCAGCAGTTTCTCGCGGATGGGGCTAAGGTCAAAGCATACGTTTTCTTTAGAGGACGCAGTATTCTCTTTAAGGATCAGGGCGAAGTGCTTCTGCTCCGTTTTGCCACCGATTTGGAAGATGTTGCCAAAGTGGAAAGCATGCCCTCCCTCGAAGGCAAACGTATGTATATGATGCTCGCACCCAAGAAAGCAACAAAACAAAGCGAAAAGAAGAGTACAAAACAAGATAATACCGAAAAATAACCCGAAGCTTGCGGATTGTGCGGCTCCCAAAGGAACCAAACAAGCGCGCAGAGACTGACCGGGCGAAGGCTTGCCCCTAAGCTCCGTGTAACCGTAAACTTCATAGTACAAATTATTAGTAACAAGAAAATGCCTAAACAGAAGCAAAAGACGGTTTCGGGCGCAAAAAAGCGCTTCGCAATTACCGGTAGCGGAAAAATCAAGAGAAAGCATGCGTACAAGAGCCACATCTTGACCAAGAAAACGAAGAAAAGAAAGCGTAACCTGACCTACTCCGGATTGGTGCATGATACCAACGAAAAGCAAGTCAAGGAAATGCTCCTTATGAAGTAAACCGCTGACCGTAATTTATTGGAAAACAACGAAGTAAAGATTTAGTATTATGCCCAGATCTGTCAATCATGTAGCTTCCAGAGCGAAGCGCAAAAGAATACTCAAACTCACCCGCGGTTACTACGGCGCACGCCGCAACGTATGGACCGTAGCGAAGAATACGTGGGAAAAGGGGCTTACCTATGCCTATCGCGACCGCAAGAACAAAAAACGCAATTTCCGCGCTTTGTGGATCCAGCGTATTAATGCGGCTGCCCGTCAGGAAGGTCTCTCCTATTCTCAGCTGATGGGTGCTTTGCATGCCAAAGGAATTGAAATCAACCGCAAGGTTCTTGCCGATTTGGCGATGAATAATCCCGAAGCATTCAAAGCAATTGTAGCAAAAGCGAAGTAAGACGCTTTTTCCATAGGAGGAAACGCATTTTGCTTTCCTCCCGATTAGCACAAGGAGGCTGTCCCATAGTGGGGTAGCCTCCTTTCGATTTGTCGCTATACTCATTATGAATACGATTAGATTGCTATAGCGTTTAAAGAAGCGAACGATCGCTCCTTCGATACACTTTAATACGTTTCGATACACTTCGATACGTTACGATACGTTACGATACACTTTGATACAGTTTAATACGTTTCGATACATCCGAGGGGGTATGGCTATCGTACCTTTGCACCGTTCCATTTTGAAATAGGGAGCACATCGCAATGAAGTAGCGCTTTGTCGCCGTGCGTTCCCCATAGGAGCAACAGGGATTGGCAAGCGGCCAATCTGTTAATCCTCAAAACGGAACAGTGATCTTTGACATATGTAAAAAGCTCTGCTTAGTGTATTGCGTTACTGTTTGATATCAATCAGCGTCGCTAATGGAAAGCAAGGGGAAAGTCGGTAAATGGGAAAGGGCTAAGCACTCGTGATAGTTGGTGTGCTTTAATCCGGTGCAAATGCGTTACCTTTGTGCAAGAACAAGCAAAAACGAAAGAAAAAGCATATGAAAAAAACACCGTTTACGGAAAAGCATATCGCCTTGGGTGCGAAAATGCACGAATTTGCCGGCTACAACATGCCGATTGAATATACCGGAATCATTGAAGAGCACATGAATGTGCTGCAAAATGTGGGTGTATTTGATGTATCGCATATGGGAGAATTTTGGGTGAAAGGGCCGAATGCGCTCCGTTTCCTGCAAAAAGTATCCTCCAACGATGCCTCCAAACTTGAGGTTGGGCAGATTCAATACAGCTGTTTCCCGACCGAAAAGGGCGGTATAATGGACGACTTCCTGCTCTACCGCTACGAGGAAGATAAGTATATGATGGTGCCCAATGCCGCCAATATTGAAAAGGACTGGGCGTGGTGCGAAGCGCACAATTGCGGCGCCGAGTTAGAAAACGCCTCCGATAATATTGCACAGCTTGCCATTCAGGGTCCCAAAGCGACGGCACTGATTCAGGAGCTGACCGATCTTAAGCTGAGCGAAATACCCTACTACACGTTCAAGGTTGGCACGGTTGCCGGTTGTCCGAACGTAATAGTCTCCAACACAGGCTATACGGGTGCAGGTGGCTTTGAACTATACTTCTACCCCACTTATGCGGAAAAGATCTGGAACGCACTGTTCGAAACAGGCAAAAAGTATGGTCTGATGCCTGCCGGCTTAGGATGCCGCGATACGCTTCGCTTGGAAATGGGCTTCTGCCTCTACGGCAACGACATTGACGAGAGCACCTCGCCCATTGAAGCCGGATTGGGATGGATCACAAAGCTGACGGACAACAAGCAGGAACTGATCGGACGCGCTCTGTTGGAAGAGCAGAAAGCAGGCGCAACAAAACGTAAGTTAGTGGCGTTTGAGCTTAAGGATAAAGGCATTCCGAGAAAAGATTACCCCATTGTCAATGCCGAAGGTACGGTAATTGGCAAGGTAACGAGTGGCACCATGTCGCCCGCACTGAAGAAGGGTATCGGACTGGGCTATGTGGAAAAAGCCTACGCCAAAGTAGGCACTGAGATAGGCATCACGGTGCGGAACCGAAACCTTTCGGCGGAAATTGTAAAACTACCTTTCCGAAAGTAGTTTCGTTTTGACACCCACCTCCGTACCGGAGTCGGCACGGCACTATTGCCGCATACGGATGAACCGAGCTACCGCGCTTATAATCAGCGCGGTATTGCTCGTTTTCGTCCTGCTCCTGCTCGTTTGGTTAGTACCGCAGAGCAATGCCCCATGGTACACATTTGCCTCGCTACCGCTCTTTTGGCTGGTGGTAAGCGTATTGCTGTACCGAAAAAAGGTATTTTACTACATCAATGAAGCGGAAGGCGAGCTGCAAGCCGCTACCGTTTTTGGCAAAAAGTTATGTTGCGTTACCTCGTTACGCTCGATAATTCGAGTAGAACAAATGGCACGAACGCACGAAGTGAAGCTCACCACAGGCAGCGGAACAAGCTACCTAAAGCTGAAGGATGGAGAGCAGTTTATTGAAGCGATGCAGAACTGTTTTGCTCGCCTCTACCCCGATTCGGGAAAAGATAAGGAGCCGCTCGACCCAAAGAGCGAAAAAGCATAATGTATTTGGCGCACTGTCCGAGCCGAAGCCTTATAGAACGCTATACGGCTGACGATACGCATCCGTACGATGTGGCGGTGGTTGTAGATGCCTTACGGGCTACGGCAACCATTACGCATGCATTGGCGATGGGTGCGCGCTGTGTGGTTCCGCTTGCCGATGCACCCGAAACGTTGCGTCATGTAGGCGAAGCCAACGCACTGGTAGCCGTAGAACGCGGTGGTAAACGCATGGAAGGGGCGCAATTGGGCAACGACCCGGCAGAATACAAACGCTCGCTGGTAGCGGGCAAAACCATCTATCTGAGCACAACCAATGGAACGGGAGCGCTCCGCAGCTTAGAGCAGCGTAGTAATGCTACTATTTACATCGGTGCTTTTACCAATCTTAGTGCTGTAGCGCAGCTTCTTTCCACACGTTATGCGGATGCCTCGGTGCTGATTGTAGGCGCCGGCTGGAAAGGGCGCGCTAGTCTTGAGGATTCCCTCTTTGCCGGCTATCTGGCACAAGAGCTGATGCATCGGGGTGTTCGTATAGATCCGGACGACGGCACGTACCTTGGGCTACTGGCAGCGCAGCATGCCGGTGACGGACACGTACAAGCGATTGGCCAAGGAGAGCACTTTAAACGCCTCCGCGCGTTCCTCCCCTTCGAAGCGATTGCCGCCTGCTTACAGCGCGATACGGAGCAACTCGTTCCGCACTACGACCGCCTTTCGCGCGCCATCCTCCCCGAATGACGCACTGCACGCCACCCTCCGAATAGCACACCGCACACCTATCCCAGGTGTATTCTGTATAGACAGATTATAACAACGCACACCTTTTCCACATAAAGTGTATGCCTTCCCCTCAAACGGAAGGCATATTGTTCTGCACAAAGCTGATCTTGGGGATAGTGCCCTACCGAACTTTAACTCGTAACAATCAGAGTAGACACAATAAAATACCGCTCCCTTCCGAAGAAGAGGGCGGTACCTATTTTGCTTCGTTCGAGTATACGGAGGGAAGCTTAGGAATGTATCACGCAACTTCCAACCGTAACTAAACTATGCCACTATTAACGAGCAACCATAAGTTGTTCCGTGTGGTTCTGATCAGCAGCATCCTGGTATACAACCAAGTACTTACCTTCAGGAACTTCAGCAACATTCAAGGTAGCCCGACCGGCTTCGTCTGCCTTTTCGACCATAAGCAGTTCACCATTAACGGTGTAAAGCCTTACTTCGGAAAGGGCGGCAGCACCATTGAGCACTACTGATTCACGAGCGGGATTCGGATAAAGAGCAACCTTTTCGGTTACTACTTCATTTGCCGGATTTCTGAATGTGGCGGTAACCACCATGTTCTTATTAACTACAAAGCTCTTGCTCTTAGAGATGTCCTTATTGTTCACCTTAAGAGACACTAGTTCGCAATTTTTATCGGGAGTTACTTCAACCTTGATTACCTGTCCGTAAGGAACATTTTCGAAGTCTTCCACTCCTACGAGTTTAACTGTTCCGTTGGTTGTGGGTGACAGTGTAACCTTGAAGGAAAGCTTACCATCGTGGCAGGAACCTTCTCTACCGTTATAAAGAGCAAACTGGTGCGATCCGGCTTCAGCAACGAAGCAAACCATCCAGTTCTTGCTCTTGGCAAGTTCAACCGCTTCCTGAGTCATAATGTTACCACCACCGGGAGCTGCACGGCGTTCTTCTTCGGTAACTACTTCCAACTTAGCTTCACGCGAGAGGGGGAGTTTGGGAAGAGCGGCAACCACTTTATCCATTTCATCACAACTGAGGCGATTTGATTCGCAGCAGAGGAAATCCAAATCCTCACAGCCTTCGAGGTTAAGCGAGGTCAATTTGTTGTAGAAGCAGAAAGCCCACTTTAACCTTTTACATCCGGAGAGATCCAAAGAGGTGAGCTTGTTATTGAAGCACCACATCCATTCCAATTCTTTTCGGTTGGATATTTTCAACTCTTCGAGCAGGTTACCTCCGCAGTAGAACCAATTGATGTGCTCACACGAAGTCATATCAAGCGTTTTCAGCTGGTTAAAGCCAATATCAAGATAAGTAAGCCCGGGGCACTGTGAAGCATCAAACTCTGTTATATTATTGCTCTGACACAATAATTTACGCAAATCCTTGCATTCTGACAAAGAAAGAGTTGAAATTTGGTTCTTATAGCAAACCAATTCCTGAAGTTTGGTACACGGGGACACATCCAAAGAGAGAAGTTCATTGGAACCCACATCAACCCTTAAAAGATTGCTGCAGCCGGTCAGATCCAACCCAACGAGGTGATTCAGTGAAGCATCTACTTTTTCAAGATTGCTCCTGTTTGTCAACTTCAGTTCTGTAAGCTGGTTTTTGGAGCAGTCCAAGTTTTTCAGAGCGGGACACTTGGTAACATCCAACGTGGTCAGCAGGTTACCAAATATCTTTATTTCATCCAAATTATCGCAATCCGTAAGGGTTAAAACCGTTATCTGGTTACTTTCAGCCTTGAACGAAATCAAGTCTCCTTCTATGGTTACATTTTGTGCGGTTAAAATGTATGGTCTTTCCTTCCCGTCGGGCACAATAGTTCCTTTGATCCCTTCAGCTGTAACGGGGCCATTAGCCTGTATCGCGAGTTCTACCTGGTTACCGGCACTTCTCGTTGTTTCGAAGGAAATGCTCTGCGCATCCATCGTCATCGCGGTTCCCAGCAAAGTGGGTAACGCCAACGATACCGTAAGCAACAAATTGCTCTTCAAATTGAATTTCATATCAGTTTTCTTTCTTGTTTTCTATATAGTTTCGTTCAGGAGGGGAACCGCCCATAGACGGATCCTCCGAACATAAATACACTTTAGCGTTTTACCGTTACCAGTTCCGAGTGGAGCTTATTGTCGTTATCGCGTACAGATACGAGATACTGACCATTAGCAAGCGTAGCCACGTTAATGTGTGCGTTACCGGCTTCATCGGCAGTAGCGCTCAAAAGCTGTGCACCTTCCAAGCTGTATACAACTACTTCAGAGAAAGGAGCAGCACCGCGCAATACCATATTGGTTTGAGCCGGGTTGGGGAAGATGGCGATGGTTGTTTCAACTACTTTTCCTGCAGGTGTGCGGAAAAGTGCGGTTACCGTAACTTCGCCTTTCACAACAAACTTTTTGCTTTCGGTAATATCTTCGTCATTGGCCTTCAGGGATTCTAGTTCGTAACCTTCATTTGCATTAATCATAACACGCAATTCGGTGTTATAAGGAACGTTATTCAGGTCCAGATCCATATCTTCAGGTCCAACGAAGGAAATAGAACCATTGGTCATCGGAGCAGTGGTTACCTTAAAGGTTTCTTCTACAAACACAGCCTTAACCACTACACTTTCCTTTACAGTAAAGGTTTTGCTTTCGGTTATTTCCAAATCGCCCGCCATAATGGAAAGCAATCTGTAATGTTCGTTAGGTTTAGCTTCAACCGTCAGTTCCGTTCCGTACTTAACTGCGTTAAGATTATCGGCACCCTTAATCGTTACAGTACCCTTTGCGTTTTCTTCTGCAGAAACTTTAAAGGTAATTTCGCCTTCCTTGCAGGAACCTTCACGGCCGGCATATTCAGTTTTCTCATATAAAGAAACACCTACATCGGAATAAACTTTCCAATTCTTTGCCTTGACGATTTCAGCGGCATGAGTGGTAAATACGTTACCCTTACCGGGTTCAACGCTTTTTTCATCTCTTGTAACCACATAGATTTCAGCCGGATCATCCCTCTTTACGGCAACTTGATCTGCTATAGTTTCCATAGCGGAGCAGGAAAGCAAGTTATCAGGACAATAAATAAAGGCGAGATTATCGCAATCTTCCACATTCAGCTCAGTCATTTTATTGCTGCTGCAACGAAGTGTAGCAAGCATTTCAGATGCGGATACGTCCAACTTAGCCAATTGGTTAGCGGAGCAATCCAGCCACGATATTCTTTCCAGCTTGGAAAGATCGAGCGTGGTAAGCTTATTTTTTGAACAATCTAACCAATCCAAACTTTCGTTGCCCGAAAAAGACAATTCGGTCAGAAGATTATTTGAGCATTCCAAATCACCCAAACTCTTGCATTCAGCAAAATTCAGCGAAGTCAATTTATTTGTGTGACAATCCAGGTTTACCAAATCCGAGCATTGAGTTACATCCAAAGTAGCCAACTGGTTATTATCAACAATCAAACTTGTCAATCCGCTCATTTTGTCGAGGGTTATTGCCGTAAGTTCTTGACCACTGCATTCAAAATTCCTAATACCTCCTGTGAACGTCACAGTTTGATCCTTAAGGGTATAGGAAAAGTAACCAGCCATCGGTTTTTCTTCCACCCCGGTGATCGTCAATTCATTAGTTTGAGGCGTCAGATAGACACGAATCTTGTCCCCCACTTTTTTTGCCGTAGTCATCGTCAGAGTCTGCGATGTTGCCGGGAGTATGGCTCCGAGCAGTACGACAAGTGCTAATGCAGCACTTTGCAATCCTTTTGTAATAGTCGTTTTCATACTTAGTACTTTATATGTTATACCTGTGCCACAAGTGTGGCTTTTATTATTGTTTCCTATACTGTTTGAGTTCTCTTCAGTTATCTACTTAACGCAACACTTAGTCTAAAGGTAGTCAATTATTCCTTGGGAAGCAAACCGAGGGGCGAGGTAACGAACCGCTATATTCGCTATCTTTCCCCGAGCTCTTTTCACAAAAAGAGCCGTTACTACCCTATCAAAGAACAAGCGCTCGCCTATCCCCACATTAGGAACAGCACGAAAACTCCATTGTTCACTTTTTGTGTAAGGAGATTTCTTCCCCGCGCTAACCAATAACACTACCTCACCTTCCCACATACAGGGAACCGCACCCGCACCCAACAAAACGCATCGCGTTACAGCTTCTGCCTCTTCCTCTCAAGCACGTATGACGATTCCACACTCTCATTCCGCTACAAATGTACTCAAATCGTTTTAATTAGAAACACCTCTGCGCAGCAAATAGGGGAAATGGGAGCATTTTGCTTGTACAAAACCGCCTTGCCGAGCCTTTTGCCCATAGATTTATAGGACCGCCTTTCGCGCGCCATCCTGCCTGAATGAGGCGCCGCACGCCAAGCCCTTGAAAAAACATCCATACATTTCAACAGAAAGGTATATACGTTTTGCGTGAGAGGTATATACGTTTCCAACGAGAGGTATAGATGTTTCGGAAGAAGCTGAAAAGAGGTTCGCCGAACATATACGACGAACCTCCTTTTTATAAAGAATGAAGGATTAGGGCACGCTTAGAGGGCGGGGCCGGCAGCTACCAGCTTTTTGCCCAAGTCGTTGCCGGTGAACTTATGGAAGTTGGTGATAAAGCGCTGCGCAAGATCGCGCGCCTTTTCGTCCCACTCCTTGGCGTCGCGATACGTATCGCGCGGATCGAGGATGCCGCTATCTACGCCGGGCAGCTCGGTAGGCACGAGGAAGTTGAAGTAAGGCATCGTTTTCGTGGGAGCCTTATCGATGCTTCCATCCAGAATAGCGTCAATAATGGCGCGCGTATCCTTAATAGAGATACGTTTGCCGGTTCCGTTCCATCCGGTATTAACGAGGTAAGCCTTGGCACCTACCATCTTCATTTTCTTAACCAATTCTTCGCCGTACTTAGTTGGATGTAGCGATAGGAATGCAGCTCCAAAGCAAGCGGAGAAGGTGGGCGTAGGTTCGGTGATACCGCGTTCCGTTCCTGCCAGCTTAGCGGTAAATCCACTGAGGAAGTAGTACTGCGTCTGTTCCGGCGTAAGGATAGATACGGGAGGCAACACGCCGAAGGCATCGGCGGAAAGGAATATAACTTTATTGGCGTGACCCGCCTTACTGATGGGCTTTACTATGTTCTGAATGTGATAGATAGGATAGGAAACGCGCGTATTTTCCGTCACGCTCTTATCGGAGAAGTCGATTTTTCCGTTGGCATCTACCGTCACATTTTCAAGCAGCGCATCGCGCTTGATTGCATTATAGATATCGGGTTCGTTTTCCTTGCTCAAGTTGATCACTTTTGCATAGCAACCGCCTTCGTAATTGAAGATTCCGTCGTCGTCCCATCCGTGTTCGTCGTCGCCAATCAGTTTGCGCTTTGGATCGGTGGAAAGGGTGGTTTTACCGGTTCCGGATAGCCCAAAGAAGATAGCGGTTTCCGTTCCTGCCTGATTGGTATTGGCGGAGCAGTGCATGGAAGCCATTCCGCGGAGCGGATTGAGGTAATTCATGTAGGAGAACATGCCCTTTTTCATTTCGCCGCCGTACCAGGTGTTGATAATAATCTGCACCTTTTCGGTCAGATTGAATACTACCGCTGTTTCGCTGTTCAGCCCCAATTCCTTGTAGTTGGTAACTTTTGCCTTGGAAGCGTTCATCACTACAAAATCAGGCGTACCGAAGTTTTCGAGTTCCTCTTTGGTAGGACGAATGAACATATTGGTAACAAAATGCGCCTGCCAGGCCACTTCCATAATGAAACGTATCTTCAGCCTGCTATTGGCATTGGCACCGCAAAAAGCATCTACCACAAAGAGTCGCTTATGGGACAACTCTTCCGTGGCAATCTTTTTGAGTTCTTTCCACGCTTCGGGCTTGATGGGCTTATTATCGTTCTTATATTCGTCGCTGGTCCACCAGATGGTATCTTTGGTAGTATCGTCGTATACAAAGAACTTATCCTTGGGGCTTCGGCCGGTGTAGATACCTGTCATTACATTAACGGCACCCAACTCCGTGAGCTGACCTTTTTCGTATCCGGTTAATTCGGGCTTGAGTTCTTCCTTATATAGGAAATCGTAGGAAGGATTGTAGATCACTTCCTTCACCCCGGTAATTCCGTATTGACTTAAATCCGGTTGTTTCATGATATTTTTAGATTACTATAGTTTGTTTTCTCTGTTTTGTTTCAAATAAATCGTGCTTTACGCATATCGCCCTCTTCGATAATTGCGCGATGGAAGGCGAAGGCATTGCGCAAATCGTGCGGCGTATGAACCGATTGGGTCCGAGCTACGTATTCGGTGAGTAGCTCGCGATAATCGGGATGTACGCAGTTTTCGATAATACATTTTGCTCTTTGGCGCGGATCCTTGCCGCGCAGGTCGGCAACGCCATATTCGGATATAATTACCTTAACCGAGTGTTCGGAGTGATCGAGGTGCGAAACCATCGGAACAAAGGCACTTATGGAGCCGTTTTTGGCTGTAGATGGGGTGGTGAATATGGAGAGATAGGCATTACGGGTAAAATCGCCCGATCCGCCGATCCCGTTCATCATTCGCACGCCGTTTACATGTGTGGAGTTTACATTACCAAAAATATCGGCTTCTAAGGCAGTATTGATGGTAATGATGCCCAAACGGCGCACCACTTCAGGGTTGTTTGAGTATTCGGAAGGCCGCAATACGATGCGATCACGGAATTCGTCCAAACGAGCGTATATATCCTGCATCACGCTGCGGGATACGGTTAGCGAGCAACCACTGGCAAATTTAACGCGCCCTTTATTCATCAGTGCGATTACCGAGTCCTGAATCACTTCGGTGTAGACGTTAAAGTCAGGGATATCACTATTATCGCCCAAAGCACCCAATACGGCATTGGCCACATTGCCCACCCCGCTCTGAATGGGAAGAAACTCTTTAGGGATGCGCCCTTCCACAAGTTCTTTGTGAAGGAAAGCAGCCACATTGTCGCCAATCGCCTTGGTTACTTCGTCCACCGGAGTAAATTTGCCCTCATCGTTGGGTTCGCTGGTCTTTACGATGGCAGCGATTTTGCCCGGATCTACTTTAATGTAGGGCAAGCCGACGCGATCCGACGGGTGATAGATAGGGATTGCTTCGCGAAAAGGCGGGTCCAGAGGCTCCGCAAGGTCGTGCATACCGCGTATGGCGGCAGGATGCTTATCGTTCAATTCCACAATGATGCGTTTTGCCATTCGGCATATGGTAGGCAGAATTCCTACGCCACAAGTGGGCACAATCTCGCCATCATTGGTCACTTCAGCAGCTTCCACAATCGCCACATCTATATTTCCGTAGAAGCCCGAGCGCATCTCTTGGGCGAGCTGGGATAGATGCATATCCACATAGTGCACCTCCTCGTTATTGATGGCGGCGCGCAAATCTTTGGTAGATTGGTATGGGGTTCGGAAGGAAATTGCCTTAGCACGCGCCAAAACACCGTCCAAACGATCGGAGGTGCTGGCTCCCGTAAAGAGCCCTATCCGGAAGGGTCGCCCCGCTTGATGCTCTTCCTCGGCATAGCGAGCAATCGCTTTGGGTAGCACTTTAGGGCATCCGGCGTGGGTAAACCCGCTCACGCCCACATTATCGCCATTTTTAATCAACCTTGCCGCCTCTTCGGCACTCATTACTTTGTACATTATTTTCCTATCAATGGTCTTCTTTTCATCCGGCAATAGCCTAAGTGTCGCGCTTCCTTTGTACTTTTGCAAAGGAATGAGTAACGCCCAAAGGTACTAAATAAAGGTGAATATAGATCGAAGGGAACAGAAGGGATTTTGGCACGGTCCGATGAGTGCGGCAAAAGGTATATATGTTCCGAGTGAAAGGTATATACGTTTCGCTCCAAAGGTATATACCTATTCAGGGAAAGGTATATACCTTTCGCGCCGTGCGTGGGAAGCAACCGCTCGCCCGATTAGATCCGCTTCAGCCCGGTACCAAGCAAAAGGGCGAATCTCCCGACTCGCCCTTCCTACATTAACCAAAACCTTAACTATAGAAAAATCTCTCTTTTCCAATGCAAAGGTGGAGATTTATTCTCAATGCAACAACTTTGTAACCCCTATTTGGGCATCGTTTTACAATACCTTAACCATTCTATAACGAGTTAAGACCTTAACACCCCCAATTATCAACAATAAAATGTCAGAACAAATACCGCAAAAAGTAGTACACATCGAAACCTATGGTTGCCAAATGAACGTAGCCGATACGGAAGTGGTGGCTGCCATCCTGCAAACGGTTGGATACAGCTTCACGGAAAAGCCGGAAGAGGCGGACGTAATGCTAATCAATACGTGCAGCGTGAGGGATAATGCGGAAAAGCGCGTAATAGGACGGATAGAGAATTTACAGGCACTGCGGCGCAAATGCGGTAAACCGGCAGTAATAGGGGTACTGGGCTGTATGGCGGAACGCGTCAAGGAGCGGCTGCTCACGGAGCATGGCGTGGATTTAGTGGCAGGGCCCGATGCGTACGCCGATCTGCCCAATCTGCTCGCCGATGTAGAGGCAGGCGGCAAGGCGATCAATGTAACGCTGAGCAAAGAGGAAACCTATAGAGATGTGGTGCCGCTCAAGTTGCCCGGGCTGAATATATCCGGTTTTGTGAGCATTATGCGCGGCTGCGACGAATTTTGCTCCTATTGCATCGTCCCCTTCACGCGAGGGCGCGAGCGGAGCCGTGAGCCGGAAAGCATCTATCGGGAGATTGCCGCCATGAGAGAGGCCGGTTTCCGCGAAGTGACCCTTTTGGGGCAAAAAGTGAACGGTTACTTCTATCGAAGCGAAGAGGGCGACGAGGTGGATTTCCCTGATCTGCTGCGCGCTATTCACCAAATCGCGCCGCAAATGCGTATTCGTTACACATCGCCGCATCCGCGCCATATGAGCGACAAATTGATTGAAACGATGGCAGAAATACCGCAAATTTGCGCCCATATCCATCTGCCCGTGCAGAGCGGTAGCAATGCGGTTTTGGAGCGGATGCGCCGCGGCTATACGCGCGAATGGTATTTGGATCGCATCGCTACGCTGCGGAGCAAAATTCCGCACTGTGGTATTTCCACCGATATATTCTGCGGATTCAGCGGTGAAACGGAGGAAGATCACCGCCAGACGCTCTCGCTGATGGAAACGGTACGCTTCGATTCGGCATTCCTGTTTAAGTATAGCGAACGCCCTACCACCTATGCCGCCCGGCATTATCCCGACGATGTTCCGGAAGAGGTGAAACTGCGTCGGCTTGAGGAGCTTATCTCGCTACAGAACCGGCTCAGCTTAGAATCGAACGAACGCGATAAAGGCAAAATATTTGAAGTACTGGTGGAGGGCGTGAGCCGTAAAAGCCGCTTGCAGTACTACGGCCGCACCACAACCAATAAAGTGGTCGTTTTTCCCAAAGGGGAGGCGCGCATCGGGAGCTTCGTAACGGTGCGCGTACTCAGCGCCACGCAAGCCACACTCATCGGAGAACTTTGTGCAGAAAAAGGGCTATGAGCAATAATGAAACATTATTGGATTTTATCCGCGACTACTCGCTTTGGAGCGATTACCTCGGTACATTTGCTTTCGCCGTGAGCGGCATTCGCGTTGCCGAAGAGCGTGATTTAGACTGGTTTGGCACCTATGTAGTGGGTTTTGTTACCGCGGTGGGTGGCGGTACGCTGCGCGATATGATGCTGGATATACCGGTATTTTGGTTCGCCAACCCTATCTACCTCATTATCACGATGCTCGCTTTGATTTTATACGCCGCATTCCGCAAACATATTCTACGGGTGGAACACTTCGTTTTCTTCCTCGATTCGGTTGGTTTGGGTATGTTTTCCGTAGTGGGCGCACAGCGCAGTATCGAAGCGGGAATGCCCCTTTGGGTTGCTCCCATTATGGCTACCATTACAGGCGCATTCGGCGGTATGCTCAGGGATATATTGGTAAACGAAATTCCCCATATCTTTGTAAAGGAAGTGTACGCTTCTGCCTGTGTTATAGGGGGTTTGTTCTATATTTTCCTGTATTCATTCACCGCGCTCAGCATCCCCTTCATCGGATTGGTTACTTCCGTCTTAGTGCTCAGTATCAGGCTGTTGGCCAATCGCTACCGGTGGACAATTCCCGGATTTAAGCGCCTGCCGCCTGAGTAACAGCCACATTCCGAGCGCAAAATAGTACCTTTGTTCTCGTAAGAAAAAAGGTGCATATGGGCATGAACGATAAGGAACCCCTTATTTTAGGAATAGAGAGCAGCTGCGACGATACCGGTGCCGCCGTGGTGCGCGGACGTATGCTGCTGAGCAACGTAACTGCCTCTCAGGCAGTGCATACCGAGTTTGGTGGCGTAGTACCCGAAATGGCATCCCGAGCGCATCAGGAAAATATAGTACCGGTGGTAGCTACAGCCCTCAAAAGAGCCGGTGTGAATAAGGAACAGATTGATGCCGTTGCCTGCACGGCAGGGCCCGGTTTGCTCGGTTCGCTATTGGTGGGAGTCAATTTTGCTAAGGCTTTTGCCCTATCGTTAGGCAAACCGCTCATTTTTATCAACCATCTTCGGGCGCATGTGTTGGCACACTTTTTGTATGAAAAGGGTGAGGAGAACAAGCAATTTCCCGAGTTTCCGTTTCTCTGCCTATTGGTTTCGGGCGGTAACTCGCAAATTGTTCGCTTGGATTCACCGTACGAAATGGAAGTTATCGGTCAAACCATTGACGATGCTGCCGGTGAAGCTTTTGATAAATGCGCCAAAGTGATGGGATTAGGCTACCCGGGCGGGCCCGTAATCAATCGGCTCGCCAACGAGGGCGATCCGCACCGATTCCGCTTCGCTAAGCCTCATGTGGGCGGATACGATTATAGTTTTAGCGGATTGAAAACCTCATTCCTCTATACTTTGCGGGACGAATTGGCACACGATGCCGATTTTATCGAAAAGAATAAAGCCGATTTGGCGGCATCGCTACAGAGCACCGTCATCGACATTCTGATGGGTAAATTGCAACGAGCCGCTCAGGAGCTGCAGATACCGCGTGTAGCTGTAGCGGGAGGGGTATCCGCCAACACCGGATTACGCGATGCGTTCCTCGAGTATGGTGCTCGCTTGGGCTGGAAGGTATACATCCCCAAGTTTGCCTATACTACGGATAACGCGGCTATGGTGGCCGTGGCGGGCTACTTCAGCCATTTGCGGGGCGAAAAAGCACCCATCGATGCAGTTCCCTTTGTCAAAACTACCATCCACTAACGCCGTGCAACCCATCTGCGATGCCCTTGTGGAGCGAATTGCCACACAGCTACTTACGCGCCACGCCACCCTGGTTACGGCGGAAAGCTGTACAGCGGGCGGCATAGCCTCCGCTCTGTGCCGCTATCCCGGTGCATCGTACTGGTTCAAAGGCAGCATCGTTGCGTACACGGAAGCGGTTAAAAGCGCGCTTTTATGCGTACCTGCCGAGCAAATTGAACGCAACGGTGTGGTTAGCGCCTCCGTGGCGGAAGCGATGGCTATAGGTGCGCTGCGCCAATTCAGTGCCGATTATGCTCTTGCCAGTACGGGAGCCGCCGGCCCCTTGTCACCGGACGATGGCACAAAGGTAGGTACCGTTTGGCTCGCTTTTGCCTCAAAAAAGGGGGTTCGTACCGAATGCCTCAACCTAAAAGGAAGCCGAAACAGCATCACGCAAACAGCCGTACAAGCGGCTCTAACGCTCTGTTTCCGCTCGTTATACCACGAAACAAACCCATTAACAAGATACAAGTTATGAAAATCAACCGCTTATTCGCGCTCGTATTCCTATCCATAGTGGCGCATCTAACCCTTGTTTTGCCCGCAAATGCTCAGAAAAAAGGCGCGGCAAACTGCTATATCGGCTTTGAATATCAGTTGAGTTACAACGAAAACTGGGGTGCAAATCGACCGGTCATTTTGTCCGTTGAACCACTTTCACCCGCCGCTCGTGCCGGATTGAACGTAGGAGACATTATCGATAGTATTAACGGCGAACCAACCGCCAATATGGACGAAACTGCTCTGATAGCCAAACTGACCGATCCCAATAACGACGAAACGCGGCTTTCGGTATCCAATTTTGCGTATCACCACAGCAACCGTATACTACCACGCTACTGCTTGGATTACAATATGATCGATGAACGGCAGCTGACGCGTGCATTTTCGCTATACAGCATGGAGGATGCCTCGGAAAGAGTAATCGTTTATCCCTTCGATACCGGCAAAGAGGGACAAACCAGCTTTGAAGCGTACCAGAACTTTGCCTTTGTTAATGCCAAATCAACCGCATCGGACGAAACAGACGAAGCAATTAAAGCGGCTCTGAAACAGAGCCTTGAGCGAAAAGGCCTCCGCTACGATGCCGGCGATGCCGATGTGGTGGTGGACTTCTATTACCGTTTGGCTAATAACCCCTTCTACAAACCGGAGCTCGCGAAGCGTACCCCTACACGTAACTGCCTGCGCATTGCTCCGGAAAGCGGCATCCTAACGCCACTACCCTTTTTAGAAGTGGGCGCAGATAAACAGCTCGCTCCCTTTGTACTAACCTTCGGAATTCGCTTTTTCGATGCTCGAAACAGCGGACGCATGTTATGGAGCTGCGAGGCAGTGGAACACTTTTTGCATGAATATATCATAGCGGACTACGCACACAACGCTGTGCCCGTTATGTTAATGCAGTTCCCCTTTGTGCGTTATGAGCTCAATCCCTCTATACGTGCCGTTTCGCGCCGTTATAACTATACCGGGATTGTTTATAATGCCGATGATATCAGCTTGGTGGCACTGGTGGTACCGGGCAGCCCGGCCGATAAAGCCGGCATTAAGGCTGGGGACCGCATTTCCGCAATTAACGGCAAATTGCTCGACACAAAGGAAGCGCTCAACAAAGCATACCACTCATTCATCAAGGAAACGCTTCGTTATCGCGACGAATCGACGCTCTTTACCGAGCGTAGTGGGCTGAAAAACTGTCGCTTCTGGGGTGCCGATTACTACAAAAAGCTGGCAAAGCAGTTCGCAAAACCTAAGTACAAAACCGCTTTTGCCTACCTTTTCAACTTCCGCCCCTACATAAACGGTGAATCGCCCCGTCCGTTTATCACGTTTGACATAGTTTCGTCCGACGGAGTGATCCGCCAAATTGACGTAACGCCCGAACTAAAGGTCGCTTCCTACTACTCGCTTGAATAAGCGCGTATAGCCCCGCGGCCCGATGGTGCGCACTACAATGTGCAAAACGAAGGGTGGCGGGGTAAAATAGACCGCCTGCGGGCAGCTGAAACTATGCTGCTTTTTGCTCCTTTTCTTCCCATTTTTACGCAGAATAATCGTATATTTGCGGTAAAGAGAGGTTGTTTTTGAGAACAGAATATGGAAAAGGGAGCAACAAGATGGAGCAGTCTCGCAATACGACTGGTCACAATCGTTTTATTAAGCATAGTTTCAGTAGCAATGTTACCGGCACAAACGCAATACGAAGCACTTTGGCAGGCGTGCCTAAAAGCACAAAAGAAAAATCTTCCGGCTACGTTTCGGAAGCAGTTGGCGCTCATTTCCACCGGTGCTAAGCGTGATAAAGCCGCATCGGACTATACGGAAGCCGCCGTTTGGAGCTTCTTTTCGGAAACAGACGATGATTCCGCCGAATCATTAATACGCCTAAAAGCTCAGAGCAATGAGGCTTGGTTGCCGGCGTGCGACCGTGCCCTCCTCAAAGCAGTACTAATCGAAGCGTACGCCAGGGAATACGCCAATAACGAAGGCGAAGGGAACGAGTTGCGCACCGAAGAGCTGCCGTTAGAGCAAATTGAGCTTTGGAGCGCACCACAATACCTCAAGGAAGTATGCCGCGAATGGGATCAATTTACCGCATTAAGTGCTTCTTTGACGCACGAATCCACAAAAAGGTATCCACACCTCTATACGTTTGGCAACGCAAGTGGCGGAATAGAGCATAATTTACGCTATTCATTGCTTGAAAGGTTGGTAAATCTATGTGCCACAAAATGGGCAAACCTGGCGCGACTCACCTACCTAGTTCACCCTGAGTACCTTCCGCCCTTGAGCCATGGCGTACAAAACGGAATAAAGGTAGGCTCGTTTGAACCGGACGATCTGCCCAAACGATGTCTGTATGAGCTAATTACGGCAGAAAAGGAAGCAACCAACGTAGCGGAAAAGCTGATGTTCCAAAAACTGCGTGGGGAGTTTTTGCCGAAAGAGGATATTGACGAGCGCCTCCGGTGGCTTGATGCTCTTTTGGACAAATATACTTCCTTGCTACCCCAATCGGACTATTTGTACGAAACATATGCCGATAAAGTGGACCTGCTCTATCAGGCTGATCGAAATCGAGATGCCGTAGAGCTGTGCGAACGCATTCTAAGCCAAAAAGCAAGGGGACATGCGGCTCAACGCATCCAGCGGATTTTGTGCGCCATAAAGGAACCGATGTTCCAAATGTATGTAAGTGGCGGCGTCTGCTTCACCGGCAACCAACCGGAACTGGACGTTTCTTACAAAGGTATTGATCGCATTACCTTAAGCATCTATCGTGCAAATGACGCAAAAGCGGCTCTGGAGCGGACGCTACAAATCCATAAAACCGAACGGCAGCAACTAGCCGTTCTGGAGAAAGCGGCACACTTTTTCCGCCGCGACACTATCGATCTGCCGCAAAACAACGATTACCAACCAAACGATACTACCCTCTTTTTGCCGCCTCTCCCCGATGGGCATTACCTGATTAAGGCCAAAATGCAGCCAACAGATGCCACATTTAGGAAGAAAACGCAGCAAGGCACGGAATCAATAATGCTTCACGTTACGAACGTGCTTTCCTTGAAACGTGCAACCGGCGATAGCTGCGAAGCGCTGATTGTAGATGCTCGTGAAGGCAAACCGATAGCCGGTGCCGCATTACAATTGCAATCTGATTACCAAAAAAAGCTACTTTCGCTCAGATTCACAGCCGATAAGGAGGGAATAGTGCGCTTTCGCACACCGGAACGAGGCTACTATTGGCGCACGCTTGCCTATACAGAGCAGGATACCTATGCCCCTATGGTGCGCAATTTCTGGGGAAGAGAAAACAAATCCAAAGAGACATCGCTTTCCTACACGCTTTTTACCGATCGGGCGCTCTATCGCCCCGGACAAAAAGTATCGTTTAAAGGGATCGTTTTTCGCGCTAACGACCAAGAGAAAACGCCTTTATCGAGCAGCAAACAAAAGCTCTTTTTGTATAACTTTACTACCGGAGAAAGAACCGATCTGGGTACCTATACCACCAACGAAATGGGCTCATTTACAGGCACTACGCAATTACCCGCCGATATGCCTCCGGCTCGTTGCCAAATAATCATAGAGGGAAACAATTTTCAATCCTCCTCGCCGGCCGATTTTCGTGTAGAAGCGTATAAACGTCCTACCTACGAAGTCGTTATTGATTCGCTTCTTTCCACGCCCTATTACGGACGCGCCCTCACGCTCAACGCATCCGTTCGGCGCTACAGCTCGGCTCCGGTGGCGGATGCAAATGTTCGTTACCGTTTAATTGCTTGTGAGCCTTTCCGCTACTTTTGGGCCGATGAAGGCGACCGGTATCTCGTGGCGGAGGGAAATCTCACTACCGATAGCTTCGGGCGCACTACCCTTACGTTGCCCGCCTTGCGTCTTTCCGCTGCGGACTCAGCCCGCTTTGCCGCTACAAATCGCACCGGGTTGGACGAAACGTGGCTCCTATTCCGCTACGAAGTTACCGTAACTTCTCGGGAGGGTGAAACGCATTCCGCCTCTTATATCTTTTTTACCGGAAAAGAGCGCGTACATTTGAGTAGTTCGCTCGCCAAGGAACAGCCCAAAGAACAGCTTTCCGAATGGCGCATTACCGCAAAAGAGTACAACGATAAGCTACTTTCCCTCAGCGGTCAGTATCGCATTGTGTCACAAACAGATACTCTAAAAACACTTTTGAGCGGTACATTTGAAAGCGATCAACCGATAGATGTACACGCTTTGAAGGCATTGCCCGATGGATACTATCGTATTTACCTATCAGCCAACTACAAAGGCGTACGGAACGAAGCGAAGGAGGATTTTCTTCTATTCGGATTGCATAACGGACCGGCAGCGAGCCGCGATATGCTTTTTATCCACCCCATTTCCACCGAGTATAGTGCAGGAAACCCGGCAAAACTACTCATTTCCTCCGCCGAACCGGATCGAACCGTCTACTGGTACCTTTTCACGTCCGAAGAGGATCTCCGCTCCGGAAAATTGGTACTGGACAAAGAACAGCGCATTATGGAGTTTCCGATAGAAAAGAGCTATCCGGAGGCGCGACTACAGTTATTCTCCATTTGCAAAGGCAATATTGCTCAGGAAGAATTTATCCTTACGAAACGCCCCGAGCAACCGCGCCCCGAGCTGAAAGTCAGCTTCCTTCGCAAGCAATATCAGCCCGGCGAAACGGTACAAATTTCGGTTTCGCTAGCAGATTCAACCGGTACACGCTACCCGGCGGAGCTTGCCGTTTGGGCGTTTGATGCGGCTTTAAATGCCTTTTCATCATACGTAATGCCCCATTTTACCTTTTATAAGCCGTACAAGCCTTACCGCGCCTTTATAGAGCCCGGATGGATAACGAATACCTATATAGGTCTTGTTTGCCAATGCACGCCATCCGCTGAGGAACATTGGCAGTTCGACCTTTTTATGCCTTATGATTTTCGAGTAGCAAGAATGCTTTCCGACTCACTATATGGAGCAAGAGCCGTTTATGCGGAAATGGAGAATTCGTGTGCCAAGGCGGCTCGACCCGCTGCCGCGGCTATGGATGTAGAAGCACAGAATGATAGCTCCGGGCCGCAGCTGCAGGAAGTTGTGGTAACCGGTTATGGCAGTAAAACAACAAAAGCGAACGCTAATGCGTTACGCACCGACTTTTCCGAAACAGCCGTATGGATGCCGTTCGTAAAACTAAGCCCCAAAGGCGATGCCTCGGTATCCTTTTCGCTGCCACACTCGCTTACCCGCTACCAGTTGTGCCTATTCGCTCACAACAAAACGATGGAAGATTTTACCCATACGGAGCATTTTGTGGTGAATAAAGATCTAACGCTTACCACTAACTTCCCACGCTATCTGCGCGAAGGCGACCGCTCTACCGTAGCAGCCGAACTACACAATCAAGGCACCGAACCGCTCCGCGGAAACATTACGTTGGACATTTTGGACGTTTTAACCGATCAACCGCTGACAAGTTGCGTACTACCCTTTGCGCTACAGGGGCAATCCGATTCCGTTTATACATTTGAATTACCCTATACGGAAGGACAATCGGCGGTAAAATGCCGCATCGTTGCGGACGCAGGCAGGATCAGTGACGGCGAGGAGCGGCTAATGCCTCAATTCGCTATCCGTAAGCCGTTTATAGAAAGCATACCTTTCTTGTTGCGCCCCGGCGTGCCTCGCGTGCTAAATCTCGGTTCCTTTTTCTCCGGAGGTAGTGCGGAAGCGCAAAATCGCACTCTTCGGCTCGAAGCAACCGCCAATCCGCTTTGGAGCGCTTTGGATGCATTGCCCGCGCTTATTACCGCTGACGAAACGGACGCACTCCGCAATGCGCTCACGCTTTATGCCCACGGCGTAGCCGCATCACTACTGAAAGAGCAGCCGGCATTCCGTCGTTTGCTCCAATTGCGTGCCGCTACCGGGGTACAACCTGCGGGCAATTTGTCAAAACCTACGGATCTACGCCTTGCCGATACGGACAAAACGCCCTTCCGGCGAGATGCCGTTTTAGAAAAAGAGCAGATCGATCGGCTCACGCTACTACTCGATTCTACCCAAATGGAGGCTTCCCGCAGCCGAGCGCTCATTGCCTTACGCAAAGTACAAACCTCGGAAGGCGGTTTTTCCTGGTTTCCCGGCATGCCGGCGAACCCGTTTATCACGCAATACACGCTGCTTCTTTTGGCTAAAATGCCTGTTGATCAGCTCGATAAAGAGCTTGTAGCGCTCCAACGCGATGCCTACGCTTATCTTGAAAAAGCGATGAACAACGCCTACCAAAGCGAATTACGCAAACAGGCGTTCCTAACCGATGCCGAAAAAGTAGATTGGCTATATCTAACCGCGCTCTGCCGTCCGGACAAGCTAACCAGCCGCCAAGGCGCTACGGATGCCTTTTATCGGCAAATGCAAAGGCAAATTCCGCAACTTCAACTCAAAGTGCTGTCACGTTTCATCGTTGTATTGCAAAAAGCGGGCAACACAGCGCAAGCGCTTCGTGCACAGGAACGCCTCGCCGAATACCTAATTCCCGATGGCGACAGGGGGCTAACCCTCCGCAGCAGCAGCGGATTTGGGCAATACGCCGATTGGGTTCGCGTACGGGAACAGTGCGCCGCCATCGAAGCATTGAGCCTTTTCCCCGATCAAGCCCCCAAAGTGGAGGAAATGAAAGTATGGTTGCTGAACAAAAAGCATACTGCCAACTGGGGCGACGATATATCCACATTGTGCGCGCTGACCGCTCTTTTCGACGGAATGGGCTCCCTCACCGATTACAACGGATCGGTATCCCTCACGTTGCCTGACGGCGAAGTATTCCGAAGCAGTGCGGACCCGTCGGCTACCGGCAGCGGCTCGCCTGCCATCAACAAGGTGCTTTGGCTCGCAAACGGTGCTTCCGTTCCTCAATCCGTTACCGCGCTGAAGGAGGGGAAGGGCATTGCACGCGGAGCCGTAACCGCCACTTTCACCCATCCCGCCCGGGGAATTGAAGCCGCATCGAGCAACGAACTGGCCGTTTCGCGTAAAATGTTCCGCTCCGTCACCGCGCCCAACGGAACCATACGTATGGAGCCATTAGATACGCTTGCCGTAAATACGCTGCAAAAAGGCGATAAAATAACCGTCGAACTACTGATCAATGCGGCGCAAGATATGGATTTTGTAGTGGTTAAGGATATGCGAAGTGCCGCTTTGGAGCCGGGAGTTACCCTGAGCGGATACATCTTTAACGGAAAAGGTCTATCGTTTTACCACGAAATAAGGGATGCCGAGGAGTGTTTCTATATTGAACACCTGCCCAAGGGAGTACATCGTTTGAGCTACGAAGCGACGGTTGACCGCAAAGGAAACTTCTTTGGCGGCGTAACGGAGGTACAATCCGCCTATGCACCCGATTACAACGCTCGCTCGGCAGGTAAAGCGCAGCTGGAAGTGAAGTAGTCGCAACCGGCTACCCTCCTTGCCGTTTTACCACATCCCCGTAGGTGCGTAAAAATAGGTATATACCCCTCAATGAAAAGGTATATACATATCAATCAAAAGGTATATACCTCTCAGATGGAAGGTATATACCTTTTTTATCAACGGTACCGAGCTACCCGTAACCCCTATATAGGCTTTATGTAAGCGCGGCGCGTTTTATGATGCTTCCGCTCAAAGTAGTTCCACTGAAGTTGTACACTCATATTGGTTTCCAACTCGGGATTACTTTCGGCAAACTTAGCACCGGATTGACGGAAGATGGGGATTAAGTCGTTAAACAAAAGGGCATTAACCCCTCTATTTTGGTATTCGGGCAACACGCCCATGAGGTACAAATCCACCACCCGTGGGCGACCTTTAAGCGCACGAAGCAGATGAATGAAGCCAAAAGGAAAGAGCGAGCCGTTCGCCTTTCGCAAGGCTCTGCTCAAATTGGGCAAAGCAAGCCCAAAACCGATTATCTTTTCGTCCTTATCCCTACGGATCATCGTAACAAAATCGGGGCGCAAAAGCGGCATATACATCTTGGAATAATACTGTATCTGCCGATCGGAAAGCTGCGAAAAACCGTACAAATTGGCGTAACACTTATTGATTAGCTCAAAAACTACCGGTCCGTACGGTATCAGCTCCTTATTCGTTTTGAACTTCAATACGGATAATCCGTACTTTTGGCTCACTAAGTTGGAGATACGCACATGGCGCTCCGGAATGGAATCGGGGATCGTTATGATGTATTCTTTCCAATCTTGGTCCTTCATGAAGCCGATTCGCTCCAATTGCTTGGGATAATAGGCGTAATTGTATATGGTAATCATGGTGCCGAGGCGGTCGAAGCCCTCCACAAGCATACCTTCTTTATCCATATCGGTAAAGCCCATCGGCCCGTGGAGCATATCCATTCCCTTGCTTTTAGCCCATTTGGCAACGGCATCGAATAGAGCGTCCACCACTTCGTTATCGTTGATGAAATCCACAAAACCAAAGCGTGCGTGCGTTTGGTTCCACGCTTCGTTGGCACGATGATTGATAATCCCGGCAATACGCCCCACAATACGCCCGTTTTTGTAGGCGAGATAATATACCGCCTCGCAGAACTCAAACGCGGGATTAATATCCTTATCCAAGGTTTCCAGCTCGTCCTTCACGAGAACGGGTATGTGATAGGGATTGTTCTTATACAATTCATTTCCAAAGAGAACGAACTTTTTCAGATCCTCTTTAGTTTCTACCACCTTTATCTCTACTGCCATATGTGCAAATTATCCTTCGTTTCCGCTTTGTTTTGTATCCAAAGGTACTGTTTTATACCTTATTTTCGGCAACTGCCTGTACTACATTGAGGGCAAAATCGGCGTAGTGCTCGCACTCGTCCACAATATCGAGGTAAATAACTGCCTCCTTGTAGGCGTACTTCTTAGCTTTCAGATCCGCCATATTGCGTACCATCAGCATATCGCGCTTATTGTCGATCTCGTTCTCTATATCGTAGGAGCGCAAGGCATCCTTGCTCGTTGTGGAGCGCATATTGAGCACTTCTACCATTCGCTGCGCACTGGTGCGGGTTAGGTCAATCATTTCGTTGATGGAAGTACAGAGCGTTGCGTGCAACTTAATCTTCTGATTCTGTGCACGCCGTAGTGCCCGCGCCATACTGAAGCAGGAATCGCCCATACTTTCTATCTCGGTTGCAGCGCGCATAATCTGTCGTACGCTCGCTTTCCCCTCGCTACTCAGGTCGCCTTCACTAACTCGCGTAACAAAATTGACTATTTCAACCTCAATACGGTCGCATATATTTTCGTTCTTTTCCACCTCGTTGTAGAGGGAAAGCTTCAGATTATCGTCTTCGGCGTTCAGTTGGCTTTGCACCAAATCAAGCATCTCAAGCGTGCGTTCTCCGTAAGCGCCCATCTCCTTATGTACTTGAAACAGCGTAAGTTCGCTTACGCTCAGCATACGCGGAGTAAGGAATTTGAGATGACTTACCTCTTCGGCAACCGGTTGCTTCTTTTCTCTGATCACTACCTTACACACGCGTTCGATAAGCGGTACAAACCAAATGAGCAGCATCATATTAAAGATGTTGAAAAAGGTATGGAACAACGATATGCCAATGGATACGGATGCGCTGAGCGTTATAATCTGTTGCTGCAATGCATGTAGCGCCGGATCGGCAATGGGATCACTACCGGTGATAAGCGACATATCCGCCGCTCCGTAACTCTGGCTCAAATCCACCGCATAGGGATAGAGCGCCCGCGGATCGCCTCCCAGTGTAGTGCTGATTTCCGCCACTAAATGCGTGAAGGGGAAATAGATAATCAGCACCCAAATAACACCGGTAAAATTGAAAAGGAAGTGCGAAAATGCCGTTCTCTTAGCATTAACCGATGCATTAAGTGCCGCCAAATTGGCGGTAATGGTAGTTCCCACGTTTTCCCCCAGCACCATAGCGGTTGCCATTTCGAAAGGAATCCAGCCTTTGCTGCACATAATCAGCGTAATAGCAACGGTGGCACTGGACGATTGAACCACTATGGTCATCAACGTACCTATAAAGAGAAACAGCAAAACCGAGCCATAACCCATATCGGTGTATCGTTGCAAAAAAGCGAGCGCATCGGGGTTATTCTGCAAATCAGGCATACTATCCTTGAGGAATTGCAGTCCTAAGAAGAGCAAACTGAAACCTACGATAAATTCGCCCCATGCCGTTCGGTTCGAATTCTTGGAGAAAACAAAGGGCAACGCTACTGCCAGCAGCGGAACGGCAAACATAGATATATCAACCTTGAAGCCTAACAGCGAAATGATCCATGCCGTTACCGTGGTACCGATATTGGCGCCCATAATTACGCTTATGGATTGCGCCAAATTGAGCAGTCCCGCATTTACAAAGCTAACTACCATCAGCGTAGTTGCCGAGGAGCTTTGGATCAATGCCGTTACGGTTAAACCGGTCAAAACGCCCAAAAAGCGGTTGGCGGTCATTGCCGAAAGTATGGAGCGAAGCCGTTCTCCTGCTATCTTTTGCAGCCCTTCGCTCATCACTTTCATTCCATAAAGGAACAGCCCCAGGGCACCTATCAGCGTAATGAAATCCAACAATCCGTAGCTCATCAGTACTTCGCTATCCGCATTCTTTGCTATATTTGGTGGCAAATGTACGAATAAAGTACAGACAAAATGGAATATATCGAACTAAATCTGCTTAACCTTCACGAGAAGAGAAGCTTTGAATCAGGCACTACCCTGAGCGAAGTGGCCGAAGAATTAGGCGCTGAATTGCCCTACAAGCCCTTAGCGGCGCACATTAACAACGAAGTTGTGCCATTAGATACCCCGATTACCGATCCGTGCGACATACGTTTTGTAATGATCGACACTGAAAGCGGCGGACGCACCTACCTGCGCACGCTCAGTTTGGTACTGGCAACCGCTATTCACAACGTATTGCCGGACTACAAGCTCTACATCGAGCATTCCATCGCCAACGGGTATTACTGCAGCATTGTGGATGGTGGCACGCCGCAAGAAGATGATATTGCCTCGATTAAAGAGGAAATGAACCGAATCATTGAGGCAGATTTACCCATAAAACGTATTGTTCTGCCTGTGGACGAGGCTGTAATGTTGCTCCGCGAGCGGGGCGATGCGGATGCCGCTACGCTAATTGAAACCTCCGATATGCTTTATGTGCCGCTGCACGGTATAGAGGGCTATTTTAGCCCATTCTACGGCTCGGTTGCGCCATCCACAGGGGTTCTTTATCTATACGATTTAATTCCTCACCTCGACGGATTCCTTCTGCGCGTTCCCGATAGAGATTGCCCCGAGCGGCTCGCTCCCATCGAAATACAACCTATGATGCGCAACGTGATTAAAGAGCAGGATCGCCTCCTCGAAATGCTTCATTTAGAGTACTTAGGCAGCGTTAATCGCGCCATCGACGAGGGTCGTTTGAGCGAAATGATACTGATCAGCGAAGCAATGCAGGAGAAAAAAATCACCCACATAGCCGATCGCATCGCCGAAGGCTACAACAGCGGCATCCGCATCGTACTGATTTCCGGCCCATCCTCTTCGGGCAAAACCTCCTTCACTAATCGGCTCAAAACGCAGCTCCGTACCTGCTTTTTGCAGCCTAAAATGATTTCCATCGACAACTACTTCCTGGATCGCGAGCTAACCCCACGCAAGCCCTCGGGCGAATATGACTTCGAAGCGTTGGAAGCTATTGATCTGAAGCTCTTTAACTCCGATATATCCCGTTTGCTGAGCGGAGAGGAAGTATCCCTTCCCAAGTTCGATTTCACGTCCGGGAAGCGCGTCTACAAAGGCGAAACCATGAAGCTTGCTCCCGGTGATATCATGCTTTTGGAGGGCATTCACGCGCTTAATCCGCAATTGCTTACCGAAGTGGACGAAACCGCTCTGTACCGCGTTTACGTAAGCTGTCTTACCGCCTTGGGGCTCGACCCCGTGAACCGCATCGCCACTACCGACAACCGCCTCCTGCGCCGTATCATTCGCGACCACCGCTACCGCGGATACAGTGCCGTGGATACGATCCACAACTGGGACAGTGTGCGTGCCGGCGAGGAACAGTGGGTGTTTCCCTATCAGGAACTGGCTAACGATATGTTCAACAGCGCTATGGTGTACGAGCTTTCTGCCCTACGCCCTTACGCGGAACCGCTCCTGAGCGAAGTGCCCGCCAATATTCCCGAGTACGTAACGGCACGTCGCTTGTTACGCTTTCTGAGGCTCATCCATCCGGTTCAGAGCGAACAGTTGCCCCGCGCCTCCCTACTCCGCGAGTTTGTGGGTGGGAGCGTATTCTTCAATCACTCCTAAGGCGTGCGCGCTACGCTGTAGATCGTTGCGACAAAACCTATATACCTTTCGTCCGAAAGGTATATAAGTTTCAGACGAGAGGTATATACCTTTCCATTGAGAGGTATATACCTTTTTCAGAGCCTGTTTGGAGGACTATTGGGAGCGGTTACTCCGATGCCGCCGAGCGGATTGTTGCCACGAAGCGCGTCTGCTCATCTCTTGCGGTGAGCGGATACCTCTTTTCGACAGATAACGGCTCCCCGGCGCGAACTGCCTCGATACAGAGCAAGCCGTTTTCAAATGCTTTTCCGCCACGCTGTTGTATGCGGTGCGCCAAACTGCCCATCGTGTGCCGCACGTTCATCTCCACAAACGGATGCAAACGAAGGCAACTCCCCTCGCGAACTACCATCATATCGATGCCGACAGGTCCCTTGTAATAAGGAACCACTTCGGAAGAGAGAAACCGTTTGTGCGCCTCTTGTGCGTGCGCCCACGCCTCCCTGCCCACCGCTCCGAGCAACTTTTCGCGCATTACCTCCTGTGGGTAGAGCCAATTTCCTCCATACCGAAAGCCGTGTACCACGAAGTGCGACAAAGCGTCAAAGCGTACCTCTCCATCCGCGTCAATAGTGTACTCCGCCGCCCAATCCGATACTTTTTCGTAAAACGGCTCTACCACTAACGGAAAGGGGAGCCGGGTTTCGTCCGTTTCGCCTGTACGGAACAGACGAATGCCACGCCCCGATGAGCTGAACGGACGCTTCAGAACGAGCTGCCGATGCGGTACCAAAGCGGCATAGGCACGAAGCTCTTCCGCGGAATGAACCCATTGCGGTGCCGCAAAGTCCCAATCTTTCAGAAAAAGGCAGGGTGCCGAGCGGTCAAACAAATGATCAGGAAGCGCGGTTTCATCAGGAAAAACGACCTTTTCCATTGCTAACGACGGATACTTTCGGCGCAACGTTTGTACGAGCGAAGGCTCCGGTCCCCACAATTCCAAACGAAACGGTTGCGGGAACGATGCTTCCGCCAACTCCCTCGCCGTAACCAAGCGCGGAAGCGGTATCGAATCCATAGACGAAGGCAAGGGAACGCCTTCCGCCACCCATACGGCATCGCGCTCCGGTTCGTCCGATAGCCACGCCGCGAGTGGAGCCAAATCGCGCCGCATCTGACGGACCAACTGCGGCGGCGTATAGTTCTTTTCGCGATGAGAAAGGGCTGCTTCGCCCCCAATGTTCAGCAGAAACAGCCTCGGAAGGTTCATTTGCGACCGAAATCGGCAGGTATCTCGCCCCAAAGCGTTGTATTCCATTTGAGTAGCGGCGGGCGCTCCTCCGCCGGATGTGCCGCTAACCACGCTTCGGCGCGTGCCACCAATTCGTGCGCTTTCATATACTTAGGCGTGCGCGGTAGCGTGCTTTTCGCTCTGCCCTCCCCTATCCATTTGATGGCGGTACGGCTATCCGAATAGATTGGTACCCGCTTTCCTACCTTTACGCATAGCGCCATCGCGTGAACGATAGCGAGAAACTCCGCTATATTATTGGTTCCTTCGAAAATTGGCGAGCTGAAAATCACCTCTCCGCTCCCTACCCACACGCCACGATACTCGGCGGGCCCGGGATTACGACTGGTAGCACCGTCCACCGCGATGCTCTGTTCCTCAACGCCCTCACGGCTAAACGGTCGCACGCGAGCACCCCGTTTCCGCGTAGATATGTACTGATCGGGCGAAACCGCCAGTGCTTCCTCGGCTTCCTCCCGTGTGGCAAACGATTTGTACCGAGCCCCTTTGTAGCCCTCTACGTAGCTACGGCACTCCGCCCACGTATCAAATACGCCGGTTTCGGCTCCGCTCCAAACGGCGTACCACTTCTTTTGCGCCATAAAACCTTAGTATAGCCCGCCGGTGTATAGATTATTAAAGTCGGCACGACCATCCGTTTCCGCCAAATCATCCTCGCTGATGGTCGCTTCCACCGCTTCCGAGGCCGATTCGTTGCCCTGAACGCGGTAAAGCGCCGCCAGCTGTTGCTTGATGCGTACCGTAGCGCGTTCTTCATCTACGAACGGTTTCAGCAGAGAAACAGCCTCCTCCGTGCGATTTTGTCCGGATAAAAGCGTGGCAAGACGTAGATGCGCTTCCTCGTTAAACGGATCGATCTCAATGGCATCACGCAAGGCGCGCTCCGCTTTCTTCGGTTCTTTTTGGCAAAGAGCCGCTTCCGCTGCGTACAAAGGGAAGCGTTCTTCCTCGGGAAACTGTGTACGCATTGACTCAACCCACGCTTCCGCCTCGTCGGCGCGCCCTAATTGCAGCAGCGATTTAGCCTTATACAGCGCGGCGCGGGGCATGTCTTTGCGCAATTCCAGCGCACGATCCGCCGCTACTATAGCTCGCTCGTACTGAGCCGTACCGGCGGCAAGCATCGCCTCATATAGACGAAGCGACGCCTCCTCCGCTTCCTCCAGCGAAAGAGCGGCAGCGATACCCAAACGTTGCTCCGCTTCTTCGTACCGTTCTTCCGCCACCAATAGCGCCAAAAGAGCAAGATTTAGCGAAATATGCTCCGGTGCCTCCTCTGCCAACGATTGGTACAGCTCGATCGCTTCAGCGTTGCGGCCCAAACGCGTTAGCGCTTCCGCATAGTAATAACGCGATTCAAACTCCGGATGCAGTTCAATGGAACGCGCCAAATAGTTCAGAGCCGGCTCCGCATAGCCCGCTTGCAACAAGCGCAATCCATCGAACTTAAGCGCATCCGCATTGCGCAGTTTCGCCTTTTCCTCACGCTCCTGTTCGGCTGCCGCAGCGGTATTTTCGTCCGCCGAGCTCCCATCTTTGGCAAAAATCTTCTTCCAAAAACTCATCCTTTGTACCTCGTTCTTCGCTTAATTTGACCCTGCAAAGTAACCGTATCCGCATCATTTGACCAAAAAACCGATCCATCCGTTCACCACGCTTTAGGACAAATCCGAGCCATTTGACTCATCCTCTTTCTTGCCAATATGGAAGATTTTTTGCCGTTTCTCTACTAAATGTTCGTTTTTTGAACATACTTTTCTATCTTTGTGTTCGTAGTTGAATGGAGAAATGAACGAATAAAGAAGACGAGATGAACAACAAATTACTACTAACCGGCTTATGTTTAGCGGCCTTTTTATTGCCCGGCTGTACCCAAAAGCACGAAGGAAAAGCCTCCGCCGAGCTTACCGACGAGGGAAAAGTGGAACTCTTTCTCACACGCCGAAGCGTCCGGCTCTACAAGGACGAGATGCCCCCCAAGGAACAGCTTGCCTTAGTAGCCAAAGCCGGTAGCTATGCACCCAGCGGTATGGGCAAACAATCCGCCAAGATCATCGTTGTTACCAACCGCGAAGTACGCGATCGGCTGTCGCGGCTCAATATGAACCTCCGCGGAGGGACGCACGATCCTTACTACGGTGCTCCCGCCGTGATTGTCGTTTTGGCGGATAAATCGGTGCCCACTTACCTATACGACGGCAGCGTAGTGATGGCGAATATGCTCAATGCGGCGCACGCGCTCGGGCTCGCTACCTGTTGGGTGCACGGAGCCGACCAAATGTTTGAAACCAACGAGGGCAAGGAGCTACTCAAAGAGTGGAACATTGAAGGCGATTACGTCGGTATAGCGCAATGCATTATCGGCTATAACGACGGCGACTATCCGCAGCCCGACCCGCGCAAGCCCGACTACATCACCTGGATCGAGTAGCGCCTCCCGACGCTTCCACCGATCCACCTGCTGCGCCCCGCTGCATCCCTCCCCCGGATCAAGTAGCGGTTCCTGACGCTCCCAACGAACTTTCGTGCAAATGGGGAGCTGTCATCGCTAAGCACCTTCCCACCCCTCGGCACGCCCCACCGATCCTCTCCCCCGGAACAAGTAACGGCTCTTGACGCTCCCCACGAACTTTCGTGCAAATGGGGAGCTGTCATCGCTAAGCACCTTCCCACCCCTCGGCACGCCCCACCGATCCTCTCCCCCGAACCGAGTAACGGTTCCTGACGCTCCCCACGAACTTTCGTGCAAATGGGGAGCCGTCATCGCTAAGCACCTTTCCACCCATCGGCACGCCCCACCGATCCTCTCCCCCGGATCAAGTAACGGCTCTTGACGCTCCCCACTAACTTTCGTGCAAATGAGGAGCTGTCATTGCTAAGCACCTCCCCCCCCCTCGGCACGCCCCACCGATCCTCTTCCCCGGATCAAGTAGCGGCTCTTGACGCTCCCCACGAACTTTCGTGCAAATGGGAAGCCGTCATCGCTAAGCACATCCATACCCATCGGCACGCCCCACCGATCCTCTCCCCCGGATCAAGTAGCGGCTTCTGCCCCTTTCCCCTATGCTTTTCCGATTAGTTCCGATAAACTCCGATTGGTTCCGATAGTTCTGCGCCACAACCAACACCGATCTTCTCGCTGCTTCCTCCCCATGCCTTTCCGATTAGTTCCGATAAACTCCGATTGGTTCCGATAGCCCTGCGCCACCACCAACACCGATATTCCTATGATTGGAGCTGATTGTGTCGGATAATCTCACGCTGACAAAAGCCGAGTGCATCGTAACCGCGTCTGCAGATCAAGGTACCTACCGCCCCACACGTACACCCCCTCGCAACTACTGATACATATCCGCCCGATCACTTCCACGTAGCTTCTCAACCATTCATACGTACCTAAGCAATCACTTCCACGTACCTCCTCAACCATTCATACGTACCTGCGTAACCATAGGTACGTGCCTTTTCAATAAATTCTTTTAATGATTTATACAAATCGTTTAAACGATTTATACGCGTACTTTAAAGGATTTGTACAAATCCTTTAAACAATTTATCGAGCAGCTCTATAGCTACGATTGAGAAGCTACGTACAACCAGCCGAGCATCTACGTATAAACGGCTGAGCACCTACGCATAAGCAAGGGCAAAGGTGCGCAGCTGTGGGGCTGCGGCTACGCATTAGTGCAGGCGTAAGTGCGCAAGGGATGGTGCGTGGGTATGGTTATGGGCAGGCGATGGTGTGCTGCGGTGGAGGTGTGGGGTGGTTGACGGCGGACGGTATGTTCGTAGGAGGGTATCTGAATTTATCGGAACTTATCAGAACTTATCAGAATTTATCGGAGGAAATCGGATGGGTTCGGATAAGCTCTGATGTGCTCCGATAAGTTCCGATGGGGAAAAGGTCGGGATGGGTGTCGAAGAGAAAATAAAAGCGCGGTGACAAACAGAGGGTTCTGTTTGCCACCGCGCAGTATAGTTACGCGCAAGTTGCCGTGCTTAATTAGCTGCTGTATCTAGAATTATCGCAAAACAGCCATGCATCTTTCGCTGAGTAGCAGTACATCTTTTGCTTAATAGCAGTACTTATTTCACTGGGCTGTAGTGCGTCTTCCGCTAAGCAACAGTGCTTCTTCCAATGAATAGCAGTATATTTTTTGCTGAGCGGCGGGGCGTTTTCGATGGGCGGCAGGCGCTTTTCCGCATTGCGGAATGGCGCCCACGTGCAGAGCGGTACGGTGCTTTATTCGTGAAGCAGGGCGGTACTGCGTGCGATGAATGCAGCCAAGCGCTCGCCGGTCAGCAGAGAGCAGGAGAGAAGTGCAAGGTCCCAGAGCTGCGAGACGGCAGGATGCGCATCGGCAAAGCTACGCAAGAGCGCGTTCAATGCATCGCGTTTATCGTTTTTATCCTTATTAAGGCGCGTGCGTTCCTGTTTATCTTCGTCACTTAGGGCATCTTCCTTCTTTTCGCGATTAGCCTCAAACCACGCTTGGTGCGCTTTTTCGGCAGCTTCGTAGGCGGCAAGCGCATCGTTCAGTTCGTTGGTTTGGAGCGCATCCTCCAACCTTTTGACCACCTCGTTGCGCGGATTTACGATCAACCGATAGGCGTCGGGCATTTCGCTGTAGAAATCTGTTCCCTGACGGAAGCGACCCATATCTTTCATGCGTCGCATCCATTCATCGCGTACCAGCTCAGCCGGCGCGGCCTCGGGCCGTCCATCGGAGGCGATTTCTACGGAGAAGTGCGCACCGCTCAGCTCAGGCATCGCGCAAACGAATAGCTGCTCGAGGTTTTTGTGCTGATGCTGTTGCTCGGATTCGTCCGTTTTTCCGTTGATCAGCCGCTCTACATTGTCGCTATCCACACGGGTAAAGTGCAGTTTTTCCTGCTTTTCCTCGAGTTGATTGATGAGAGGAAGTGCCAAATAGCCATCCATAAGGAGCACCACGTAACCCTTGTCGGTTGCCTGCTTGCACGGGATGTATTGCTCGGCGGCATCGGTTGCGTAGAGCTGCACCAGTACGCCTTCCTTGTTGGTTTGGGCTGATTCGGTGAGCTTTTTCAGCTCGTCGAGCGTGTAAAAGCGCTTGCCGTCGATATCCTTGAATAGAAGCGCGGGCAACAAACGTTCGTACGCTTTTTCGTCGGTTAGCATTCCGTAGTGCACAAAGAACTCAAGTGTGCTCCACTTTTGCTCATAGGAAGCGCGATCGGTACGGAACAGCTCTTCCAGTTTGTCCGCCACTTTTTTGCCAATATGTGCCGATATTTTCTGCGCGGAGGGGTCCTGTTGCAAATAGGAACGGCTCACATTGAGGGGAATATCGGGGGAATCGATGATTCCGTGCATCAGTTTGAGCCATTCGGGCAGTACGCCTTCCAGCTCATCGGTAACGAAAACGCGGTTACAGTACAGACTGATGCCGTTTTTTTGCGGTATAACGCCCTCCTTCAGTTCGGGGAAATAGAGAATTCCCTGTAGTTTGAAGGGGTAATCCACATTGAGATGTATATAGAAAAGCGGCTTTGTACTGCCGGGGAAGAGCGTTTGGTAGAATTCGTCGTACTGCTCTTCGGTGATATCGGCAGGCTGCTTTGTCCAAAGCGGTTCGGTTTCGTTAATGCAATCGTCCTCATCGGTGGGTTGCATTTTGCCGTCTTTCCACTCCTCTTTCTTGCCAAAATAGACCGGAACGGGTAGGAAACGGCAATATTTGTACAGAAGCTCCCGAATGGTACCTTTATCTAAAAAGCGGCTGTGTTCCTCGTCGATGTGGAGCGTGATGGTAGTGCCGCGTTCGGTTCGTGCGGAAGGTTCCATCGAATAGTTGGGCGAGCCATTGCAAGACCAATGTACCGCCGAGGCACCTTTTTGGTAAGAAAGGGTGTCAATTTCCACCTTTTCGGAAACCATAAAGGCTGAGTAAAATCCTAAACCAAAGTGCCCTATGATAGAAGCATCGGTACCTTCGTATTTTTTGAGGAATTCTTCGGCGCCACTAAAGGCTATCTGATTGATGTACCGATCGAGTTCTTCCTCGGTCATGCCTATTCCGTTGTCGGAAACGGATAGTGTTTTTGCCACGGGATCTACCTCAATATGTACGGATAGTTCGCCCAAATCGCCTAAGTCCGCCGTATCTTTTTGCGCAATGGCGCGTAATTTGGCGGTGGCATCTACGGCGTTGGAAATAAGTTCGCGCAGGAATATGTCCTGATCGCTATAGAGAAACTTTTTTATGATGGGGAAGATATTCTCGGTAGTAACCCCTATTTGTCCTTTTTTCATATGGTTGTTTGCGGTATTAATGCTCCGCGAAAACGAGCTTCGCGGAGCAACTTTTTGTCTATTGGGATATTCGTTTAGGATTCAACGGTTAACGCTTCCTCCTTGGGTGAATGTATGGTTACTTTCACACCGGCCTTCTTTTTGGAGAAAAGGATGGTGTCGCCCGCCTTAACCGACTCATCCAAGATAAGATCGGTGAGACGATCCTCGATTTCCGTCTGTAGGATTCGGTTAACGGGTCTCGCTCCGTTTTTGGGATCGAAGCCCTTTTCCGCCAAAAAGGCACGGCAAGATTCGTCTACTTCGATATGGTATCCCTGACGAGCAATGCGTTCGGTGATTTCAGCGATACGGTTATCAATGATGAGGCGGATAGCGGGTTTATCCAGAGCATTGAAGTGTACCACGGCATCCAAACGGTTAAGGAATTCGGGCGTAAAGGTCTTTTTGAGCTCTTTCTCTATAATTCCGCGCGAAACCTCCGGTGAAATGGTGCCGTTATCGGCACTAAATCCCACTCCGCTGCCGAATTCGCTCAAGCGACGGCTACCGATGTTACCGGTCATAATGATAACCGTATTCTTAAAGCTGACTACACGCCCCAGCCCGTCGGTTAGTGTTCCTTCGTCCAATAGTTGCAGCATTACGTTAAACACCTCCGGATGTGCCTTTTCGATCTCGTCCAAAAGGACCACAGAGTAGGGGCGGCGGCGTATTTTCTCGGTTAATTGTCCGCCTTCCTCATAGCCCACGTATCCGGGAGGAGAGCCAATTAGCCGCGAAACGTTGAACTTTTCGGAGTATTCGCTCATATCTACGCGTACAAGGGCATCTTCACTTCCGAAGAGCTGTTCGGCGAGCTTTTTCGCGAGGAACGTCTTCCCCACACCGGTAGGCCCGAGAAATAGGAAGCTGCCTATAGGACGCTTTTCGTCACGCAAGCCGAGACGATTGCGCTGAATGGCACGTGCTATGGTGTTTACGGCGTCCGTTTGTCCAATTACTTGCGCCGAAAGCACTTTATTAAGCTCCCGAAGTCGCTTAGCTTCCGTTTGGGCTATTCGTTCCATCGGTACGCCCGCCATAGAGGCTACTACCTTTGCGACGCTGTCGCCCGTAACTTCGTTGTCGCTTCCCTGATTGCGCACTTCGGCACGGAGCGCTTCCATTCGTTCTTGTGCATTGCGTGCTTTGTCGCGCCAAGCGGCGGCAAGTTCAAAGTTATGGTCTCGGACGGCCTCATCCTGCTTCGACTTGTAAAAAGCGCATTCTTGGTCGATTTCCTCTATTTTGTTCTTCGGCAACTTACGGCTCATTCCGGCAGCGGCACCGGCTTCGTCCATCACATCGATGGCCTTATCCGGGAAGAATCGCTCATTGACGTACCGATCGGTCAGTTCTACCGCCAGCTTGAGTGCTTCGTCATTGTACACCACACCGTGGTATTTTTCGTAAACCGGCTTGATTTGCTCCAGTATTTCGTAGGTTTCTTCCGCTGAATTGGGCGGAACCACGATTTTCTGGAAGCGCCGTTCGAGCGCACCATCCCGTTCGATCGTTTTCGCGTACTCGGTTAGCGTGGAAGCGCCTATACAGCGCAGTTCGCCCTGAGCCAGAGCCGGCTTAATCATGTTGGACATATCGAGGGAATTCTCCGCCTGACCTGCCCCTATGATCGTGTGTATTTCGTCGATAAACAGAATAATGTTGGGGTTGCGCTTTACCTCTTTGAGTACCTTTTTAAGGCGTTCTTCAAATTCGCCACGATACTTACTGCCCGCCACCAGCTGAGCCGTGTCGAGCGCGTATATACGTTTATCCAAAAGAGCAAGTGGCACGCGCTTTTCCGCTATACGGTTTGCGAGCCCTTCCACTATGGCGCTTTTCCCTACACCCGGTTCGCCAATCAGCACCGGATTATTCTTTTTGCGCCGACAAAGCACGAGCATCATCCGGTTCAGTATATCTTCGCGGCCAATCATCGGGTCCAATTCGTTACGCTCCGCCTTGCCCGAGAGGTCGATACAGAATGTATCTAACGCACTTTTGCGCTGACCGCGCGGTGCGCCACTACGTTCTTCACCTCCGTTCGCCTGATTATCGAAAGGCGAGCCGTCTTCTCCGCCACTATCCTCATCCGGTTCGTCAAATCCGTCCTGAAGCCCATCGATAGGCTCCAAGAACTGCCGTTCGTCTTCGATACGGCTGAGGGGGGTACGGAATGTATTCTTTTCTTCTCTTTTCATCTTCTTTGTGGAGGTGCCTTTCGTCCTATCTGCCAATTCGTTTGCAGCGGAAACTGTGCAATCCTCATTCACTCAATTGCAATAAATATGCCAAAGCAAAAAATCGGACATATTCGCCACATCGACGGACCGAAAAGGCAGGACGATCCGACAAACCGACCCGACGAGACCTATATACCTTTCCAACGAAACTTATATACCTTTCATTTGGAACTTATATACCTTTTGCGGCATAGGTATATACCTTTGGCGAAGCCGGATGCAATCTTCACTTTTTCTTCACCGTAAAGGGGGAGTTTACTCCATATTAAAATAGTACCTTTGTTGCGGAGGGGCAGAACAGAGTGTTTGGCTCTTTCTTCCCGTCCGAGGATACGTAATATGAAAGAATAGATGCCAAAGCTTAGTATGCAACAGATATCCCGAAGATTAGTTCCCCTCTTTATTGCCGTCTTGTTCTCATTCCATTGGGTCTTTGCTCAACAGACAAAGATTGCCGGCTATGTATATACCGCTTCAGGTCACCAACCCATTGAGGGTGTTGAAATATCTTTAGCCGATGGCGGTACAAACCTATTGGCGGTTACCAACCGACAGGGTTACTACGTGCTGCCTAACCTAAAGGACGGGAACTATGCAATTGTGTATCGGCACGCACAGTATACCGATAAAAAAGTTACCGTTACGCTGCCCCCATCGGGCGCTTTATTGCCCGAAGTTCTGCTGGACGGCAAGGAAACAAGCAAACAGAATGATGATTACCGAAGCGATCTATCTGCCTTTGTGGTAGAGGAAATAAGCGGAGCGAGCGAAGAGTCGGAAGGAATGATATCCACCTTCCTAACCGCATCGCGCGATCCCTACAACAATAAAGCAGGCTATCAGTTCAGCCCGGTACGTTTCCGCATCAGAGGGTACGATGCGCCCTATCAAGGGCTCTACCTCAACGGGATGCAAATGAACAATATGTCAAATGGCTACAATGCTTATTTCCTCTGGAACGGGCTTAATAACATTACCGTAAACCAGGACGGCACGGACGGACTATTGCCCTCGTCCTACACTTTTGGCGATGTGGGCGGAACGGTCAATATCATTACGCTTCCATCCCAGTTCAGCCAAGGTAGCCGCGTTACCTACTCGCTATCCAATCGTAGCTATACGCATCGAACAATGTTTACCCATTCTACCGGTGTTCTTCCCTCGGGTTGGGCAATTACACTATCCCTTTCCAAGCGTTGGGGAGACTCGGGCTACGCTGAGGGTACCTTTTACGATGCATACGGCTATTTCTTAGGCGTGGAAAAGCAGTTCGGAAGGCGCCATTCGCTTGCTTTGATTGCATTGGCGGCACCCACCAAACGCGGGGTCGCTTCCGGTGTAACTCAGGAAGTGTATGAGCTGACCGGTAATAACTTCTATAACCCCAACATCGGAATGCAGAACGGAAAGTGGCGAAACGCCCGTGTACGCGATAATTTCGAGCCGCTCTTCCAGCTCCTCCATACGTGGAACATTGCAGACGGATACAAGCTTACCTCCGGGGTAACCTACCGATTTGGCTACAGCGCCTATTCGGCACTCAATTGGCATAATGCGCCCGACCCACGGCCCGACTACTATCGCAATCTACCTTCCTACTATAGCTACATGACGAGCAATCCGGATCCCGAAACGGAGCAGTATTATCGCGATTTGTGGGCGGAAGATCCCAATGTGTCACATATCAATTGGGATAGAATGTACGATGTAAATCGCAATAACTACGTACGGCTCTACAATGCCAAAGGAGATCTGCTGGCAGAAGGACGGAGAAGCGAATATGTAGTGGAGGATCGGCATACCGATCAAAAGCAATGGAATGTATCATCCGTGCTTAATGCCGTGCTATCGGAAAACATCAAACTGAATGCAGGAGCTAATTATCGCTTTAACCGAACCCACAATTACAACGTGGTAAAGGATTTGCTCGGAGGCGACTTTTGGTACGATATCGATAAGTTTTCGGAACGAGATTTTCCCGATGATCCCAGTAAAGCCCAGTTGGATCTGAACAATCCGGACCGAATTGTGCGTGTGGGTGATATCTATAGTCATAACTACTACGGCACAATCCAGAACGCTCAATTGTGGGCGACGCTATCCGCTTATATACGTCACTTTGACTTCTATCTCGCTTTGGACGGAGGTTGGACCGGTATGTTCCGTGATGGTAAGCAGCGGCGGGGACTTTTTCCCGAAAACTCCTACGGAAAGAGCGACATACTGAACTTTTTCGAATACGGCGTTAAGGGCGGAGCCACTTGGAAAATAAACGGACGTAACTTCGTACAGGCAAACGGTGCATTCCTATCGCATGCTCCCTATTTCAGCTCGCTGTTCATCTCGCCCCGAACGCGAAACAGTTATGTGGAAAATCCACAGAACGAAAAGATCGCATCCGGTGATATTAGCTACATCGTGCGCCATCCCTTTATCAAGGGGCGTATCACCTTTTACTATACCCAATTTATGGATGGCACGCGGAATATGAGCTTCTACGATGATGGATATAGAGCTTTTTCCAATTATGTGCTTACCAATATCGACCGACGTCATATGGGCGTTGAGCTGGGCGCTGAAGTAAAAATAACGCCATCCCTTACCGCTACCGGCGTATTCTCCTACGGAAGTTACATCTATACCAATAATCCGGATTACCTCCAGACGGTTGATAACAGCAACAAGGTACTGGAGCAGGAAAGCGTATATTGGAGTCAATTCCACGTTTCCGGTACTCCTCAGATGGCGGCAAACCTAAGCCTGCAGTACCAAACGCCCTTTTATGTATGGCTCGGTGTAGATGCCAATTACTTCGGACGGGGATATCTCGACGCAAACCCAATGCGCCGTACGGATAAAGCATACGACGGTTTGCCCGAAGAGTTTGTGGCTCAAGAACAGTTTAAGGGCGGATTTACGCTCGACGCCAACGTGGGTTGGTCCTATCGAATTAGTAGCGGCAAATATCTCCGCCTAAATCTCTCTGTGACCAACATACTCAACAAAACCGATCTCCGTACCGGTGGATACGAACAGCTACGCATCCGCTACGATAAGGAGGGCAAGATGATGCGGCCGTTCGACCCGCGTTACTTCTATATGTACGGAACTAACTTCTATCTTAACGTAGCATTGCTATTCTAATTTGCTTACAATTATGGGAAGTATCAAAAAGCTTTTGCAAATAATCATTCTGGCACTGCCGCTTTTGTTCGCTGCCTGCCAGTACAATAAGTTCGACGAACCGAAGGAAAAGGAGCAACTACCCCTTCCTGCCGCCACACATACCATAGCGGAGGTACGTACCTTTTACCGCGAAGGAAAGGGCGGTAATCTCATTCCCGGCGATGTAATCATTCGTGGCGTAGTGGCTTCTGAGGATACCAAGGGTAATTTCTATCGTTCTATCCATATTCAGGATGCCACAGGTGGGATTGAGCTCAAAATGGGTATGGTTAATATGTCGCTTTTCTATAAGCAAGGTCAGGAAGTGGCACTATGCTGCCAAGGCCTCGCTGTGGGGAAGTATGGCGATGTAATCAGCATCGGTTACCCCAGCAACGATCCTGCATACGAAACTTCCTTTGTACCGGATCTAATGGTGCCAAGAGTGCTTCTTGCCGGTAGATTTGTAGGAATTACGCCCATCGAACTAACCATTGACCGCATCACCCCCCGTTACTCCAGCATGCTGGTTACCGTCAAAGATGTTCAATTCTTAGAGTCGGAACTGAGCCAGACCTATGCCAATCCCGAGCAGAAAGAGAGCGTCGGGGCGGTTAATCATACCCTAATCGATAAAGCGGGCAGACAGTTGTTGGTACGCACCAGTAGCTACGCCACATTTGCCGGCAAAAAGCTTCCGCAAGGCTCCGGTAGCGTCACCGCTCTGCTCACTTTCTTCCGCGATACGCCTCAGCTTATCATTATTGATAACGATAGAGACGTCCAGTTAGATAATCCACGATTTTAATCACACCTAATACTCCGAACTCCATATGAAACAGTACAAAATCACCAATTTACTGCTTGCCTCCCTCGCCTTGCTCATAGGGTTTACGGGATGTAAGCCGGAGCCTCGCCACGAAAAGGCTAAATTTGAAGTAACGCCCACTCCAGAGGATAATACCTTTAAGTTTGATCAGAACGGAGGAACGCAGCAGTTCACGCTCACCACCAATCGGCGATGGAGCATCACCAATGCAGGAAAAGAGGATTGGTTCACCGTAACGCCTTCGAGCGACGATGCCAAGCAGGGTGGCACCTATACGGTTACCATATCCGTTTTGCCTAATAGCGGCGCGGCGCGCGTCGGCCAATTTGTGCTAAAGGCTTCTACCAGAGTGGAAACCTACACGGTGATGCAAAAGAGTAGTAGCGGGCAGGAGTTGGCATACGAACCGCTCTCCGTGCTGAACGAATTAGCTGAAGGAACCGATCGCGACCATGCGAAAACAATTGATCGCGACCTTTGGATCAAAGCGGTGGTAACCACTCACTTCGAAGCCAAGCAATTCCCCTTTGCCGGTTATCACCACATTCAGGATGCCGCCGGCAATGCCGTAGTGCTCACCTTAGCACGCGATACCGGCTCGCCAATACCTTTCGGCACCGAAATCGTTGCTAATCTGAAGGGCGCCAATATTAAGAACTTCAGCGGAACCGTACAGCTTGAAGCGAAGGGAAGCGATTTGGCGCTCACTCCCGATAAGGGCATCGAACCGCGCATCGTAACCATTGAAGATATAAATAGCGGCAAATGCATCAATCAGTATGTTCGTTTGGAAGGCGTTCAGTTTGCCAAGTATCAGAACGTCAAGTACTACGACGGGTCCTACTCTACAAAACGCCACACAATTGAGGATGCTCTCGGCAATAAGCTAACCCTCGAAATCTACAAAAATTGCGCTTGGAAGGATAAGAATGTTCCCGAAGGAAGTGGCTATATGATAGGGATTGCCACAATCAACATATCGAAATCCGGACAAACGTTCTATAACTTCCGCCCCACGCTTGAGGAGAACATCGTACTGAATAAGCCTCGCTTCAGCCAAAACGAGCATCCGCTCTCCATTTCGCCGGCGCCGGCGGGCAATACCTTCAAAGCGCCCAAGGAAGGGCACGCCTACAGCTTTACGGTGTTCGCTCCCGATGCGTGGACATTATCCTTAGCCGATGCGTCGTGGGCGCATTTATCGGCTACGAGTGGCAACAAAAAGGTGGACGGCGTTACGCTTACCATTGATGCCAATGAGGGCGATGCGCGCACAAACACCCTAACGCTGAGCGATGGCACTAATTCCATCCGCTACAGCATAACCCAAGCCGCCGGCACTACAACGCAGAAACCTCTGGATGGTGGGCTCGCTGCCGTTTTGGCCAAGCATACCTCCGCCGGCGAAATAACCGAGGAGGTAACGATCCGCGTAGTCCGTATCAGCGGAAAGGACAATATGAACAGCTTCAGCAATATGTACTTTGCGGATAGTAAAGCCGGTATGATGGTGCGCTTCGGGGATGCCAAAAAGAATACCGCCGATGATATCCCGATGAATACGATCCTTTCCATCAACCTGAAGGGTAAAAAGATTACCGAATACAATGGAACACTCCAGTTCAATCTATCCGTCAACGATATTGTATCAACCGGTGAAGCGTACTTCCTCGAACCGGTAGTATTCGCCACGCCGGAGGATCTGATTGCCAAGCGTACCGAGATGAACAACCGCTTAGTTACGCTTCGCGACGTGCAGTTCACCGGTTGGAAGGAGGGCAACGTCTATAACCCCATGTCGGATAAAGGTACCTATCACGCTAAGTTGGAGAAGAGCGCGGCGGAAGGCGCTTGCAGTATTTCGGCGGAAACCAGTAAATATGCGCCGTGGGTTAACGATGCCACGCCAGGAGGCAATGGTTCCATTACGGGCGTATTTACCGCTTCCGGCACCTTCAACAATATTTGGTACCGCACGAAGGACGATATCCAGTTTACCAATCCGCGCAAATAACCGAACGAAGAGATCCACGGATTAGTAGAAACAAGTTAGTCGTGTGGCGACGTATAGGAGGAAATCCGAAGTACCGACCTACATGAATAGCCGAACACAATAGACAGAATTCCTATAAACTGTAATTGTGAGGGCGGTGTCTCGGGAGGAGACGCCGCCTTCGTTATATTTCCTCTGCACGATTCCCCTCGCAGCTCCGCGCCATTTTCCCTATAGCGGTGCGCCCATCCACCCCCTACTTTTCCCTTATTTCTGCTGAGGAACCGTCCAACCGCAGCGCAGCCCCGCGCCATTTTTCTATAGCGATGCGCCCATCCTCCCCTGTTTTTCCCTTATTTCTGCTGAGGAACCGTCCCACATCAGCGCACCTTCGCGCCATTTTCTTCCCTCTCAGAGTTTATCGGAACTTATCGGAGTCAATCAGAACTTATCAGAAATGATCCGATCCCTTCCGATTAGTTCTGATTAATTCCGATAAATTCAGATACCCTCTCATGAACATATCGCTCGCCCCCTACCACCATACGCGCCTACCGCAGCGCCCATTTGCCCCGACTTCAGTGTACCTTTGCACCATTTATCTACAGCGGTACGCCCATCCCCCCTGCTTTTCCCTTATTTCTGCTGAGGAGCCGCCCCACACCATCGCCCCTTTGTCCCGGCTTCAGTGTACCTTTGCACCATTTATCTACAGCGGTACGCCCATCCTCCCTCACTTTTCCCTTATTTCTGCTGAGGAGCCGCCCCACACCATCGCCCCTTTGTCCCGGCTTCAGCGCATCTTCACCCTCTTTTGTACGTAGCTTCTCAACCGGTTCTATAGAGTCACTCGATAAATTGTTTAAAGGATTTGTACAAATCCTTTAAAGTACGCGTATAAATCGTTTAAACGATTTGTATGAATCATTAAAAGGATTTATCGAACAGGTACGTACAAATGGTTGAGAACCTACGTGAAAGTGATTACGCAGGTACGAATAAATGGTTGAGGGGATACGTAGAAAGGAATGGGTGGATACGTAGGAAGGAATGGATGGACACGTATCGGTTGGTGCGTGAGAGCGTATGCGTGAGCCGGGGGATTTCTTGATCTGCAGAGCCGGATACGATACATCCGCCCCGGGCTAGTGCGAGATCATCCGGAGCTTTCGCCTCTTTTCAGGATGTGATAGCATTGGGAGCGCGCATAGGTATCGGGATCAATCGGAAGATGCGCGGTAGGGCGCGACAAGCAGATCAGCATTGGGGTAGCGCTGGTGTATCGGTTTCTAACGGAGTGTATCGGAACTAATCGGAAAAGGTTAGGAGTTAGGGGTGAAAGAGTAGAAAGGGAAAGAGGCAGAAGCAGCCGTACCCGCTATAGGCTTACCACACGCTACCAATGTGGCAGAGGGTTATCAGAACGGAACCACGGAGGGTAGCAATTCCGCCGTCGGGGCGGGAACTCAGAATCTGCCTCTTTCTGTGGGCAAAGATAGTAATAAAGTTAAAACAAGGAGATATGAATGTGGGGAAAAGAGTAGAAAGGGAAAGAGGCAGAAGCAGCCGTACCCACGATAGGCTTACCACACGCTACCAATGTGGCAGAGGTTCATCAGAACGGAACCACGGAGAGTAGCAATTCCGCCGTCGAGGCGGGAAACTCAGAATCTGCCTCTTTCTGCAGACAAAGATATAGGGAATTTGGGAATTAAAAGAGAAAGGGGCGGGGAATGCACCACGGAGGAAGGAGGAATCATGGGAATTTTAGGGAAAATGCAGGGACGCGCGCCCCCTGATCGGTAGTGCGATGGCGGTTGACATCGGTAGGAGCAAGGGGCATCTTCGCGATCTGCGTTTCGGCTCTGCGGTGGATGCGCCTTGAAGCAATGATAGATGTAGCGCAACGCGGTAGATGATGTGGCGCAACGCGATGGATGATGTGGCGCAGCGGGTGGACGATTCGGCGCAGCACGGCGGATGATGCGGCGCAGCGCGATGGAGATGGGGTGCAACGCGACGGATGATGCGGTGCAGCGCGATGGATGATGTGGCGCAGCGGGTGGACGATGCGGCGCAGCACGGCGGATGATGCGGCGCAGCGCGATGGAGATGGGGTGCAACGCGATGGACGATGCGGCGCAGCGCGGTAGATGATGTGGCGCAACGCGATGGATGATGGGGCGCAGCGCGATGGATGATGGGGCGCGGCGCGATGGACGATGTGGCGCTGTTCGGCTCCTTTCGATGTGGGAAAGAGCCGGTGGGGAGGCGGCGCAGCGGCGTTAGTTCACGGCGCGGGTCCGGTGGTAGTCGAGTAGCTTATCGATAATCTTGCGGTCGTTGCGTAGTCGGGGGACCTTGATTTGCCCGCCGATGCGGCCCGAATCGCTCAAATATTGCTCAAACAGACCGGGTTCGGCTACGTGGAGCTTCAGGGGAAGAAGCGTCATATCATTATACCTTTTGGCGTCGTAGTCGCTGTTTAATCGGCGTAGTTCCTCATCCAATCGGCGCGCAAAAAGGAGTTCATCGGAAGGCGGGGCGGAGAATTCGATAACCCACTCGTGCCTGCCGTGGCCTTCACCGGTGAGAAAGAGCGGCGCAGCGGTGTATTCGCTCACGGACGCCCCCGTTTCCTGCGCCACAGTAGCGATCGCTTTATCCGTATTGCATACCATCAGCTCCTCACCGAAGGCGTTGATGTAGGCGGCGGTGCGACCGGCGATGACAAACTTATAGGGATTTATGGAGGTAAAACGCACCGTATCGCCGATTTGGTAGCGATAAAGTCCGCCTAACGTGCTGACGAGCATCGCATAGGTCTTGCCCGTTTCGACCGCTTCTAAGGGAATTGCCTCCGGTCGCACCGTATCGGCTTGCTCCAAGGGTAGGAATTCGTAGAAGACGCCATAATCGAGCATCAGCAATAGAGCCGGATCGGCGGGATCGTTCTGTATACCGAAGAAGCCCTCGGAAGCGTTGTAGTTTTCGCGATACTGCATTCGTTCGGAAGGAATTAACCGCTTGTATTCGCTCCGATAGGGCTCAAAGCTGATTCCTCCGTGGAAGAACACCTCCAAATTCTCCCATACTTCGGAGAGCGTTTCCTTGCCGGTATACTCGAGCATCTGCTTGATAAGGACGAGCATCCACGAGGGAACGCCGGAAAGGCTGCCTACGTTTTTATCGGCAGTTTCGCGAATAATTGCCTCCATCTTGCTATTCCATTCGCTCATCAGCAGGGTGCTGCGCTTGGGAACCCGGTACATATTGCCGAGGAACGGCATCTTTTCAATGAGAATGGAGCTAAGGTCGCCCATTTTGGCTTTAGAGCCGAGCGCGACGGGCTTCTGACTGCCGCCGAGCACCAAACCCTTCGTACGGAAGAAGCGACTATCGGGACGCGTGGATAGGTATAGCCAAAGCGCATCGGAAGCACCGCGAAAATGGCAATTGCGCAAGTGGCGCGTGTTGACAGGTATATACTTACTGCGCCCTCCCGAGGTTCCGCTCGATACGGCAAAGCGTGTGCAGGCACCGGGGATAAGTACGTTTTCCTCGCCACGTGTCATTGCTTCGGCATAGGGGCGTATATCTTCGTAGGCAACGATCGGGACAATATTGCGCCAATCGGCATAGTTTGCCCGCTCGGGAAGGGGGAATTGCTCTCCGTAACGCGTTTGATTGAAGCGTCCGATGAGGCGATCCAGTTGCTTGCTTTGGATTGCTTCCGCCTGCGTTGCATAGCGTTCAATTGCCTTTAGGCGACCGCTTATTGCGCGATAGAGTGCATTCGTAATACCATCCATAATTGATTTCGTTTATCTTTCCGTAGGGTTATATTCAACGGCACCGACCAGCGCGTAGTGCGGTATCGGGACCTCGTTTTGCCGGTATAGCAACAAGGTATAAGCGTTCTCCGTTTGGTAGTGGCTTCCTTCCGTTTCTCTAGTAGAAAAAACGCCCTCCTCGTCCGTAGCGTAGAGGAAGGAATAGTAGCCGGCTTTAAGGAGAAGCGCAGCTTCGTAGCATTGCCCGGCAACATTATAATGCAAATTTCGTTCCTCTTTGGGTAAGGCTTCAAAAGCATCGCCTAAAAGGAATATACCTTTCGTCACTTGAGGCGAAACAAATGTAAAGCGAACCTCGTAGTAATCGGCGGTAGTTGCCGCATCGTAGGATCGGAAAGGTGCGCGGACGACAAATTGTCCGTTGGCATCCCGATCGGTAGTATAGGCGGCATCCTTGCGGTTATAGGCGGGAACGAGGCGTGCCACCTCCGGATCGCCCTTGATAAGATGCTGCACGCCCATATTGCTTTGCTCGGCGGAGAGTAGCTCAAAGGCACGATACTCATTGCCGGCTTCGAAAACGGCAGCGCACTGATGCTCGTAACGGAGCTCGGAAGGCGAGCGAAACGAGGGTTCGGTGAGGAAAACGGTATTATCGCGCCGAGCGTTTTGCCCCACAAACAGGCGGAACGGCTTATCCGGTGCCAACAGGCTCTCCTCCTTGGTTTGCGCCACGCACGCCACCGATTGATACGCCGCATAATCCCCTTTGGGCGTGAGAGGGCTTATTTCGGCTGAAAGCGTCCAGTGCCGTTCGAGTAGCGCAAAGCCGGCTTCTAGATAGATATTCCCCGGCATTCCGCGCGGATGTATGCGCAGAAGCCAATTCCCCGATAGACGCGGTTTGGGGGACGATGATGCATCCAAGCGGAGCGTATAGTGCCGATACGTCGTTTGCGTCATTTCGGATGGGAGCGATGCAGGCAATATTCCTTCCGAAAAGCCCTCAGCCACTGCCCCTTGCGCTACTTCCTGCGGCACCCAATCGGCATCACAATAGAGCAAAGTGTAGCCTAATTCCTCGGGATACCCATCCAGCAGATCGAAAGATACCGCTAACCATTCGCCCTCGGAGGGAGCGTAATAGGGGTAGCGACGCTCAATAGTACCGGACGCATTCCCTACCGATACGGACAAAGAGGCCGCCCGCTCGTCTACCATTTTGAGCACAAAAGGCGTTGCAGCATAGCATCTTAGCATCCAAAAAGTAAGGAGCAAAATGCAGAAAAGCAGCTTTCTATCGCGCATAACCTATATACCTTTTCGGCTCAGCCACCGGTTCGTACGCACCCCAGGCGGTAACGGATCCGCGAGGCACTCCGTAGCGATCCGCATCCGGTTTATGGGGCGTAGCGGGTTGTGCGGCAAAAGGCGCTTTGGGAAGCGGACGAAAATCATATACAAAATCGTACTTATCCTTCTTCACATCGCGTCCCATATGCAGGAATAACGAATCGGGCGGCAGGGAAGCCTTAACCGTTCCGGGCAATTGGGTAGCGGTGCGGAGCCAACAATCCGTAAAGGTTGCTTTGCTTACCTCGTCGCAGTAGAACTCGTCCGTCATCGATCCGTCAATAACGCACGCTTCTGCGACCAATTCTCCCGGTTCCCCTGCTTTATTCTTACCAATACTGAGCGCTGTTCCCTGCCTAATATCAAAAAGATAGGCATTGCACAGCGTACTGTAATAGATATGGCAATCGGCGCCCTCTACGCGGAGCGTGGATGCCCACGTATTAGACAGCTCGCTGTTAATCACCGTAGCCGCTCCGGAGCGCACCGTGAGCGCGCTTCCTTTCATATTGGATACCCTACAGGCCGAAAGGTTTAATTGCTCCGCTTCGGTTATAATTCCATCGCGTCCGTTGCGGATAATCACGTTTTTAAGGCTACTCGCGCTACCGGAAGAATGGAAGCGTATTTCCTCCCACTGCCCCGGGATGAGGCGATAATTCACATCCGTTACTAGATTATCACGGCGAACGCCTTCAATAAGTATGGGAGCTTCAGGCGTACCCTCCGCCACAATATTGCCGTAAACGGATATACGTGCCGCATCCGCCATCAGCAAATGCGCGCCCGGAGCCATACGGAGCGTTGCGCCGCGCGCTACCACTATGCTATCGCGTATATAGAGCGGACGGGTGCCCTCAAGCAAGGTATCGCGCGAAACGACCAGTGCCGTGGCGTGATCGGTATTGAGCCGCCACGCCTCAATCCGCACCGAATCGGTGATAGCTCCGCTCCGGAAGCGCAAAAGCGCGGTTTCCTGCTCCGGCAGATCGGAAGCTCCTTCAGGAAAGGTAGCTTCCACAAATACGAATATACTGTCACCGGCGGGAATACGTATATCCGAAAAAGCGGTTCCCGCCCGTCCGTCCACGTTCACTCTGAATGCTTTTGGCTCGGTTTGCTCCAAGGTTACCGCCTCAATACGTATATACTCTTTGGATCGGTTATACACCGCCACGCGCGCCGTAGCGGAGGATAGACGCGTGTAGAGCGTATCCAAACGCAATGTATCGGCGGAAAAGCTCAGGCGATGCACCCCAGTAGTGAGGCGCTCCTCCCTACATCCGAAGGAGAGCAGCACTGCCAGTAGCGCAAGAAGGATGGTTCCGAAGCGGTAACGCATGAGCGGATCAAGCTCGTACTACAAAAGGAACGCCCTCGCCGTTACGGAAAAAGTAGCCTTCCAACGCATTACAAAGCTCGCGTGCCATACCTACGCGCGCGTCATACGTTTGGGTACCCACGTGCGGCGTCATCACCACGTTATCCAATTCATACAGACGCGCATCGGGCCGATCCGCATCCTCAAATACGTCCAAAGCGGCACAAGCGATGCGTTTCTCCGTCAGCGCGGTTACAAGGGCATCTTCGTCCACTACGGCACCTCGAGCCGTATTGATCAGCAACGCGTTAGGTTTCATCAGCGCAAGCCGTGCCGCATCAACAAAATGATGCGAATCCTTATTGTACGGCATATGTAGCGAAACGATATCGCTCGCACGAAACAGCTCATCCGCAGGCATATAGGTCACACCCAAGGCATTTTCTTCGGCTATATCAAGCCTATGCCTTTTGTAATAGAGGATACGCATCCCGAAGGCCTGCGCACGCTGTGCAACGGCGCGACCGATATTACCGAATCCGGCTATGCCGAGCGTTTTTCCATACAAATCTACGCCCAAACGATCCAAACGGCTCGGCTTGAGCGATGATTGCTCTTTTCTCAGTAAGCGATCCCATTCGGCAACCCGACGCGTGGCCGCCAGCATGAGTGCCAACGCCAATTCTGCCGTGGGAGCCACTACCGCGCGTGGCGTATTGGTTACCGCGATGCCCTTTTGGCGCGCATGCTCTATATCGATATTGTTAAACCCGACCGCGTAATTGGCGATAATTCGGAGCTTTTTGCCGGCATCGATAATCTCCTTATCGATAGGAATATCGAACACGCTGCACAGCGCATCCACCGAGCCGATACGTTCGATCAGCTCCGCTTTGGTAAAGTCTCTGCCCTTAGGAGGGCGGATAATTTCAAAATGCTCCTCTAACATGGCGTACAGTTCCTCAACCGTATCCAACGCCACCAGTACAACGGGCTTTTTACTTTCCATATATTTTCCTTTCCTTCTACCTGCGGCCCTTGCCACCGCTACGCGTCACAAAGATAGACAAAAAGCCCTTAACGCTCCTCCGCTATACACATCCGCGGGAGCACTACCCTACCCCTTGTCCGATAGGTATATACCTTCCGCACGAAACTTATATACCTTTCCAACGAGAGGTATATACCTTTCACTGGATACCTATATACCTTTTGCCGAAGCATGGGATAGGGGCGAAACAAAAGAGAAGTCCCTCCGAACGGCATCGAAGGGACTTCAAGAGAAAAGTAAGTACGTAAGTTAGTACGTTTAAGCGTTAGCGAAGTGTTACTTTCACCTGCTTATCGGCACAAACAACAACGTAGTTTCCGTCTTCCAGCGGTAACGTGCGGCGGAAATCGTCCGACGTAGCTACCACGGAGTATACCAATCGACCGGAAAGGTCGTACACGAGTACATTCACCCCTTCGGCACCTTTGACCACAAGATCTCTGCCGGCAACGAGGATCCGGCGGTTTACGTCAGGCGTAAATACCGCCTTGTTACCTTCGGGCTTACCACCCATATTATCAAAGGCAAGGTAAGCGGGCGCATCATCGTATGTAACGCCTTCAAAGGTTGACGCACGGCTCGACTTAAAGGTAGCATAAAGCGAACGAATGTTACCGAGCGAAGTGAGATCTGTATAGGTCCACTTATCCATTAGTTCCTTTTTGCCATTTCGCCAATCGGCAAGCACCAGTACAACGGAGGCACCATTGTCTGCCGTGAGGGTTACTTCGATGAAGTCTCCGTCCTTGAAGCCCTTAGGATCTTCAGGACCGTTTTCCGCATTAGTGGTATAGGCCTTCTGCCACGAAGTCATTGAGAAGTAGGCACCCTGTATCGGCTGCGCAATCAGCTCATTAGAGAGCGTGGCTATAGTACCCTTAGATCGATTCGAAGGCAAATAGCCGATGGCAAAGCCCTTGGAGTTATCGGCTCCCTTTCCTGCCGGTACAAAGTACTGCCCGGTCTTCCAATCACCGTTATATTCGGTATCGGTTGCCTGACTGAAGGCGACACCTGTAAAGGATTGATATTGGCTATTGTACTCAAGCGGGAAGCTAAATGAGCCGCTCATCATCGGACGCGTATTGCGCGCCTTGCCAATTCCTTCATCAAGGAATATCGGATTTTCGAAGTCTGCTATATTAAAGCTGTTTTCGTCCTTCGGGTTAACCATTACAAAGGTATATGCCTTTTCGGTTCTGCCACGCTGATCGGTTACCGTTATTCGGTATTCAGTCGTTGTTTTGGGGCTAACCTGCTCACTCAATTGAGTATACCAAACATCCGCTAGCCCCTCACGATTAGCATTTTCAATCTGATAAGAAAGCGGATAAACAGCATCCGGAGCCGTAAAGGCGATTGTAGCGTTTTCGCCTTCCTTAACCGTAAACGCATCCTCAACTTTAACCTGTAGTTTGCCGGGAGCCGCTCCGAAGTCGTCAATGACTGCTACCCCTTCGGCAACAGTAATCGTCAAACTGTTTAGCGGACTGATACCCTTGAGGTCAATCGTACGCCAATCTGTATTCGGATTGCCCGGGATTTCAAGCTTTTTGCCGGTATTAGTTTCCAAAGTCACCTTACCTTGTGCGCGGAGCTTGAAAGCATCCAGAGCCAAATCGTCAGGCGTATTGGTCAGTTGGATGGTAGCGGACGCGCCGCTCAGCACGGCAATTCCGTTGTTTCCTTCCTTAGCTATAGTGAAACCGGTAAAGAGCATTGTACCATCCTCAAATGGCTTGCCAGCCTCATAACCGGCTACATCGTCAAACGTTGCCGGTGCCGTGGGCTTAATTTCGGTAGTAAAGGTTAGCACCTTAAGCAGATCCGTCTTCTTTATTTCGCTTACTGCTTCCAATACGGCATACAGCGTATAGCTCTTTGCTTCAAGAAGATTGTCAAACGGCAAGGTGATCTCTTCCTGCTTTGCTACCATCTTTGGTTCCATTGCGAGCAGCTCTTCCGCTGTAGGAGCTTCCTGCTCGCTCAACTTCAAGCTATAGTGCAGTTTTGCATTGCGTGTAGCTACCAGCTTAATCTGTGCGGATGTGGACTGAGTGATGGCAAAAGCGCTCTTAATTTCCAAGGGCAACGTCGTATCGTCCTCAAACTCAAAGGCACCTACCGTGGGATGTTCGCTGTCGCGCTTTGCTCCGGTAATATCGGTAGTGATACCGTCGTAGGGCAAACCGCAGTTAAAAGCGCCGCCGCCCAGCAGAGCAGCGCTTTCATCCGATAGGAAGGTTGCTTCCTGATTAACGGCACCTTCTTCACCCGTGTACGCTGTCCACTCAGCAAAAGTTGTCGCTTCCTTTGCATTTACTTTAGTGCCTTCCTGCACTTTGTAACGTGCAAACACGGCTCCATTGGTAAAGTAGGCATTGTGTACAAAGGTAGGTTTCTCCAATTCCTGCAATACTACTGCGTAGTCGGATGCCTTATTCTGAATCAAATTGTTCTGAACAAGGTAATCTTTTCCATACTTTAGCTCCAAAGGCCAATTGGTGGAATTACTTTGTGCTTCCGTTGCGGAGAGGCGAATCGTATTATGAACAATCTTCACATTAGAAGCCACATTGACGTAAATACCCGTCATCGAGGAAGAAGCTCCTGATGCACTAATTATAATGAGGTTGTTATCCACAAGGATGGGATCATTGTAACGCTTGCTGTTATCGCGCAGGTATATTCCGCAGGGTTTCGTAGGCTTAGTAATAATGATGCGGTTTCCGGTGATCCGTTCGTTGAGGTTGCCGGTTCGAACATCAATCGCTTCGTAATCATTACGAGTGCCTTGATAGCCGTCATCCGCAATAATCGTATTTCCTTCTACCCGATAATCGCGAATAAACGTACTGTTGTAAATAGCCTTGAAGATTTGATTCTTAAAGGTATTATTGCGAACAACTACATCCTCCGTAGGTTGCTTGGATACGCCCGAGGAGCCTTTGTGTTCAAACGCTATATCTCCACCAATAAAGGTGTTGTTTTCCACCAACGTATGGCTGTTATCCTTGTCGGTAGCACTATTCGTTTCCGAGAAAATCACCAGTGCACGCGGTGTAGTACCATAGCTCCCCGCAGAGGGCTTTGTAGGCAAATCGAAGGTACAGCCACGCACAGTAAAGTAGTGGCTACCTTTTTCGGCACGAAGCTGATGGTCGTAATCCTTTACTATCTTGGTGCTGCGGAACGTTACGTTTTCCACCGTTACGTAAGGCGTACCCGATACCGTGAAATATGCCTTAGGCTCAACACGGGGCTTCGGCATGCCTTCACCATTAAAGATTACATCCGATGCTTTCCCGCTCTCACTCTTGAAAGTAAGCGTATTTACAGCTGAAACACCCGGAACATCCTTAACGAGTAGGAAATCCTCGTATGTGCCCGATTTGAAGAGGATGGTTACCGCTCCGGATATACCTTTGCTGAGCGATTCCGCTAAGGCATATACATCCTTGAAGTTAGCATCTTCCGAACCAACGGTATATTCTCCTTTCATTCCTTCGGCAAAAGTGGTTTCGGCAGTACCCTCGGCAGCATTTTCGCCTATTGCTTTCAGCGCAACGCTTACCGGATTACCCACAACGGCATTAGCAGCCACATCACCTGAAACGAAGAAGTTGTACAGCCCGTTCTGCTCCAAGCGGGCATCGCTTTGGAGCAATACTTCGCCGGAACCGGTAGCTGAAGCCGTTTCCGTCATATTCATATCATAAACCTCGCCACTTCCGCCATTAACAAGAGCGATGCGTGCGAAGCCCTGATTGAGCACTTTAACCGGTGGAATGGGTGCCGAGCCCTTTTCGCCATCTACTTTTAGCGTAACGTGAAGCAAGCCCACCTTTTGTGCTCCCAACATAATGGATTTGGGGGCGATAGGCTCAGCTTTCACAAAAGTAGCGAAGCGTTCGCGCGGAACGATGGAATTAACCGTCATTTCCCATCCTTCGTAATTACCATAGGAGTAGCTCGTTTTGTTGTAATCGAAGGTGAGTGCACCGCCATCCACATCCAAATCGCTACAGAACAGGGGATGATTAATTCCGCCCGCATATCGGTTAAATGACAAATCAAAGAGCTTATTCTCTTCTTTTATCTCTTTGCCTTTGTACACAGTTAGTTTATCGCCACGAGCTATATCAAGGCTCTTAACATCCACCGTAATGATTTCACCGGCATTCTTGGGTAGGAACGTAACGGAACTGTGCATAGCTTCCTTGGGAAGCTTTTCCTTTCCGCCAAAATCCATATAGGTAAGCTGTCCGCTCACCGTTTTGGTTTCATTCTTTTTATCCCCTGGATGCTTGAAAATGCTCTGTAGTTCAATTTCAATCGCACTTTCCGGAGCCTTAATTGTATAGTCCTTTCCGCCAGCAAAGGTCACCTTTTCTACCTTAAAGCCAGCCTTAGTGCCGGAAGCAACATTATCGGCAAAAGAAGCATTTAGGGTAAAGTCGTTGGCGCGTTCGGCTAAGGTTACCGGTTCGGTAAGCGTCATTTCAAATGTTTCACCGGACGGAGCTGCGGTTCCCTTTGCTGCTACTTCGCCTTTACGGAATAGCGAAAGCGAGGTTATTGCCTCAGGATGCGCCAAACGGAACGTAACCTTTTGGATGGTTAGGGGCGTCAGCATTCCTTCAGTAGTGATATTGAACGAAAGAACGGGTATATCCTTTTCGCCTAATCCTACGGCAGTTGTTCCGGTTCCCTGCTGCGCGGAGGAAACCACTTCCATCGGTTTGGGTTCGTATGAACGAACAATGGAGGTAAATCCACCGGTATAACCGAAGCCTTGATAGTTGATTACAACGGTCAGAGCCTTTCCGGTTGAGCGAACCGGAGCCTCCGGCCCTTTGTCACAATTACTCTTAGTAATTTCCCAAAGCAAATTCCCGGTTTCGTTTTCGCCATCGTAAATGGAATATGTAGCATTAGCACCTCCATAGTAAGAATAGGTCACATTGAATTGGGAGAAGTCTATTTCCACCTTTTTGGTGTCGTCCGGGTTGATAAAGGTAACCACCCGTCTTCCCGCGCTATTGTCGTGACTTCCGGACGCTTTCTTTTCGCTTACAAATTCCCAATCGCTATAGAGATAAATGGTCTGTTTATCTACTGTAGCAATCGCCTTTGTTTCGGTGATGCATTCGATGGTTTTGCTTGACGCATCGGCTTGAAGCGTTTTCCCCTCTTGGGTAGCAACGCTCTTCAGCGCGATATTGATTTTTTTACCACCGGTAGCCTTTTCTGCAGCTTCCGCTTTAATTATAAAGAGGTTCTTTCCGACCGAAAGTTTAATCGGAGCAGTAAAATCCACCTTAACTTGCTCTGCTGCAACCGTTGCGGTTCCCAAAAGTTGCTTTCCTTGTGCATCATATACCGAAATACTCTTTAGGTATTGTGCTTCGTCCGTACCGATTCCAAAAGTTACCGATGAAAGGTTCAGCGCATTGAGTGTGTATTTCGTATTTATCTCTAAGGAACCGGCTTCTACCGCGCTTTTCTGCGGTACCAGGGTAACAGCCTTACCTTTGGTTTGAAGCTGCGTTTTGTCCAGCTCCATTGCCTGAGGAGTGAAGAGGTCTACCGTTGCTTCAAAACCGTTTCCGAAGTTTGCCCCCGTGGTACTTTTAAGTGAAACAGTCAGAGCACCCTCGTCTCCGATAGCATAGGTGGTTCCTAATTCTTTTTCGTATTTGTTAAGTCGCTTATCCGCAACACGTTGCGTACCATCGTACACTTCCAACTTATCATCTTTCCCATTGTCAAAAGAAGGAATGAAAAGCTCTAACTTATTGAACGTTACGCTTACCTTTTTGCCCGTTTCAGCGGAAAGGAATGTAGCATAACCGTCAAAATCTCTCGCAATCTTCCCATCGGGACCGCCATCATCGTATAGCTTGATGGGACTCTTTACCAAATAGGTTACCGGCGTAGCACGCAGATAGGCGATATCCGAAGCGGTAATTGTTTGCGCCGCATTTACGCTTTGCACCGTTCCGCCTACGGTAACCGACTTAATGGTAACCATTGCGCTTTTCCCAGCTTTACCCGGGGCTATATCAGCCACAAGAGTATACCGATTTGCTCCTGAGGAGAGCAGCCCACCCTCTACTGCACCGGTAGTTGCATCGAAGGTGAGCGCATCTCCCTTTTCATCCATTAATTTAAGGTTGGAAAGGATGTTGTCATTATCTTGTAGTTCCGTTTTAATCGCGCTGAGGGCTAACGGATTGAGTCTGTCTTTAGTAGTAATTACAATATTCAATATAGGTAGGGCTCTTGCACCGGTAGTAACGGGAAGCGTCGTTACCGTTGCCTCCGTTGATGCATAAACCATTTGCGTAGGAGCCACTGTGGAGAGGCTACCCTGCCAATCGGTTGGGATTTCCTGCTTGTACGTGCTTGCATACTGCCCATCATACACAACGGTCACTCCCGTTTCTAACGCTCCGGTAAACGTAATGTTACCGGTTGAAGTTTCATCGATAACCAGATCCGGTTGAGCGGTTGGGAGCTTTAAGCTCCAGCTATCACCGGTCAGCTCCTTTTTGCCGTTATAGAAATATAGCTTACTGCCTTTGCTCAGTTTCAGTTGGTCGATTTTGACCACAACATTACTGGTACCATCCTTTGCCACAAAATGCGCCAAGGAATAACCGGTAAAGTTCATACTTTCATCAACTCCACCTGCATCATAGAAGGGAATGGTTCCCTCTACAGGAATATCAAACTGTTGTTTTTTTTGCCCCGGCATCGTAAAAGCGGTTGGTGCCGGTGCCTCGCCTCCAAACTCAAGACCCGCCTTCCATTTGTTCGGATTGCCGGATACATAACCGCCTTCGTATACAATGGTTATAGCTCCCGTGGGATCGGTTGAGGTAAAAGTTGCATTCGCCAAAGGAGTTGTTGCCGTCAGCGTCAGATCAGGCGTTTCTTTCGGAAGCGAATATTGGTCGCTTCCTTCTAATTCATCATAATAACTATCAAGGCGTATTTTGCCGTTATATATGTGAAGTTTGCTCTTTTCGTTCAGCGTGAGCGATTCAAACTTAATGGTGAGCTTATTTCCCTGTGTGGGAACGAACTGCACCAGATACGGCCCCCCACCATTCATACCGGCGTCCGGTCCGTTGGTATTGTAGAATGTAATTGGGGATTCAACCTTAATATCTACACGCTCAGGATATTCTTCATCCGCCTCCAGTGTGTAGACATTCCCGTTCATTTGCGCCAAGGCAAACGTACTCGCGGTTAATCCCACGAGCAACATCGCCAACAACGCTCTGAAATTGAGTAATTTTCTTGTCATCATATTGTGGTTCATATCGATATTTGCACCTTATATATTTCCTTTTTCCTATGCTGATGCTTCCCGCAAGGATGTAGAACGCCACTCGGGACGAAAGATACTCTTTCCCCGTACCGCAGAATTCAAACAGAGCCAAGCCACCGCAAAGCAACGGAAAACTGACATTTGCTTCATTCCATAAGCTCCATTATTACTATAACGATGCCCGACCTACCCGGAGCTAATCAAGGGTAAGTATCGCATGCCTCTGCCCGTCCTCGAAGGCTTTTTCGGCAATTCATCTCTTGCGGCAGGTCTTCTGACTCTTCACCTCCTGTCCGACTCCCTTCCCCCGAGCTCCCTTTTTACGCCCGGAGTGGGTTTTGCGATGGCGTCGAACCATCAACGGTGAAACACAGCAGCGGGACTGTCCGGGAGTTGCACCCGATTCCCTTTTCATCGCCAGATCCTCTTTGGTAACGAGGACGCTTGAAACTCTCGCCGAGAGTAGCCTTGCCTATGGGCAAGCAAGCGACACCGCATATGAACTCCCTGCAAAGGTAGCAATTAAATCCATATCCCCGTATTTCCTTCAAAACCCCTCTTTCTGCCGTGTTCCTCCTTGGAAACAGACACTATATATAGGTGTAGCCCGCTCACCGAAGCAAATGAGGACGAGCGATTACGCGTAATTCATCGAGCGAGGCTTAGTCCTTTGGGCGAGCCGACGCACCCCTTGCCCCACCGCAGCGCACCATTGCTCTACTTTCTCCGGCAGAGCCACCACCTTCATCTACATGAGCTACCCCTTTCTTCTATAGCACCGCCCCCATCCCTCCCTGCTTTTCCTTTCTCTCAACGAAACTGCGCCCCACTCTCAGCGCACCTTCACCCACCAACCTGCGCACGAGCCACCTTACAGCATTGCACTTTTCTCTTTCCTCCTATGCAACTTCGCCCTCGGTTAGGCGTACCTCTTTGGTTGGTTATACGTGCCTGCGTAACCCTTTCTACGTAGAGGTTCAACCATAGGTACGTACCTTCTCGATAAATTGTTTAAAGTATTCGTACAAATCATTTAAAGAAGTTATACAAATCATTTAAAGAGGTTATATAAATCCTTTAATAGATTTGTAGAAAAGGTATAGAGCTATGGTTGAGCAGCTATACACAAACGCCCGAACAGGTACGTATAAGCACCCGAGCAGGTACGCGGTGGCAGCTGTTGGAATAGGGAGGGGTGCGCGCAGCGGATGGGTCGAATTGGGGTGGCGGATGGGTCGGATCGGAGCAACGCGCCCTCACTTCGGGGGCGGGGGTACGTGGGGGCAACTGTTGGAGCAGGGAGGGGTGCGCGCAGCGGATGGGTCGGAGCGGGACAACGCGCCCTCACTTCGGGGGCGGGGTACGTGGGATCAGTAGCGGGAATAGGGAGGGGTGCGCGCAGCGGATGGGTCGAATTGGGGTGGCGGATGGG
>CABTZX010000004.1 GCA_902489445.1 uncultured Bacteroidales bacterium | reverse complement strand
TTCATTCGAGAGGTATATACCTTTTTTCTATGTTATGTATACGGCTCGAGATGAAGGAAATATGATCCTTCGGAAGTTCTATAAAGAAGAAAGATATCGGGAGTGTTTATCTCTTGCTGCCCGAACGGATAACCACTTCACAACAATAGGGGTCTGCGCGACATCGAATATGTTTAGAATTGCTCAGTTACCATTGATTTGTCTCAGAAAGTTCCGATAGTGCCACAAGAACCAGTAAAATTAGCAGTAGAAGACTTAGCGCAGTTGCCGTACGAAAAGAAGCCAACAAACAAGCGCAATACGTGGCGCATTGAGGATATTTGCTTACTTTTGCCGTGTAATAAAGTAAAGACGCAATGGGGAAAAAGAAACTTTTCAGTTGGTTGACGTGCTGCGTTTGGGTGGTTACACTCTTTATTTTGTCGGCTTTGCGCGTTCAAGCACAGCGAAACGATTTTGTATTGGTGATTGATGCAGGGCACGGGGGCAAGGATTATGGCGCGTGTCATAACGGAATCAACGAAAAAGATCTTAATCTTGCAGTGGCTCTCCGCACGGGAGCTATCATAAAAGCGCGCTATCCAAAGGTTAAAGTGCTCTACACACGTAATACGGATACTTTTGTGGGCCTAATGGAGCGCGCCAATTTCGCCAACCGAAATAAGGCAAATCTCTTTATCAGTGTACACACCAATTCAGCCGAAAACAGCAGCGCAAACGGGACCGAAACTTATGTATTGGGGTTGTGGCGAAGCAAAGATAACCTGCGCGTGGCTATGCGTGAGAACCAATCTATCACATTAGAAGCCAATTACAAAACAACCTACCGAGGGTTTGATCCCTCTTCGGCTGAAAGTTATATCATATTTGAGCTGATGCAGAATCAACATCTGGATCAGAGCATCGATTTGGCACGACGTGTTCAGTCGAATTTGGCAAAGCTCCCACTAACGAACAGAGGTGTTCGGCAGGCAGGGTTCCTTGTTATTCGGGAAATAGCGATGCCCGGAATATTAATTGAAATAGGCTTTGTGTCCAATAACAACGAGGCACGCTACCTTTCCTCCACAAAAGGGCAACAAGAGCTATCCAATGCCATAGCCGATGGTTTTGCCGGATATTACGCTTCGTGGCTAAAAAAAGCGGGCAAACCGGCTGAGGTTCAGCCCAAAGCAACGCCTAATGAAGAAATAACTACTGAGGAAACGGAAGAAACGTACGAAGAACAGACGGAACCCGTCGCTCAGGAGGAATCAAATATTGCTCCTGATAAACCGCAAGTATCTCGTTCCAAGGGCAAATCAAAGACACTTTACCGCATTCAGATTGCAGCATCAAAGGAGAAAAAGAATCCCTCGCGTGATGCCTTTTTCTCCGGATTGAGCGTACGCACCGAACAAAAGGGACGTGTTTACTGTTATACCGTTGAGGAAACCGCCTCGTTAAAGGAAGCACAAAGTTTGCTTCGCAAGCACAAAAAGCGTTTTAAAGATGCTTTTATCGTTGAGTATCAGAATGGCAAACGCTCAAAGGAGTATTATTGATTGTTCCTTTCGTTTGTCCGTAATATGTAAAACAGCAAATAACAGATAAAAAGAGCGTTATGAAAAGGTCTCCACGTGTTGTTGTTATCGGTATTTGGATTTTAATTGCCGCTACGGCACTATACTTTGGCATAAACTATTTGAAAGGACTATCCGTTTTCAGTGCCAATAATACCTATTATGCGCGTTTTCAGGACGTTTCCGGCATGTCGGTTGCAGCACCTATTTTCGTGAACGGATATAAGGTCGGTTCCGTTCAAAGTATGGATTTCGACTTGGAGAATGGAGGCGCTACCTGCCTTCAACTGAGCATTAAGAAAGAACACCGCATTCCCTCTAATACTCGTGCCGTTATTCATCAATCCCTCCTGGGAGGAGCACAAATTGATCTATATCTTGGAGATGCGCAAACGTACCTGGCTCCGGGCGATACTCTGACTGTGGCTCCCAAGGAAAAAGAGGTGATGGACGCTCTGAATAACGATATTATCCCCTACATTGAGCGAATGCTTCCCCAAGCAGATTCGCTTATTACTCAATTGAATACCATCTCGCATGACCGATCCGTAGGCGAATCAATAAACAACATCCGCTTGATTACGGCACGCGCGGCGGCAGCAGTGGACAAAATAGACCAACTTTCCGCTACACTTTTGAAAACAGCCAACAGCGACTTACCCCGCATTGGAGCGGATTTATCTAACGCTTCCGGACGAATTTGCAATTTTTCCGAACAACTTGACTCAGTCAATTTGACACTCATTGCCCAGAATTTAGAACAGACAAGTTCTGAATTGAAACAAATCATACGTAAGGTGAACGAAGGAGATGGCTCTGTTTCGCAACTTGTCAACGACCCTTCGCTCTACAACCGACTTGACTCCTTGGTCAATAGTGCGGACGTTCTGATCAACGATATCAAACAACATCCCAAAAAGTACCTTAAAATCAGTATCTTCTAAAATAGTTGTTCGCTCTTTGATACCCCACTTTGCAAAATGATTATTGGGAAATTTACCCACTTTAGGGGGTGACGTTCACCAATCTGCACCAAACTTATGATTGAAACATTCCGATAATATTGCCTGAGGAAAGGGAGTTTTGGAAACAAAAGGGACGGATTTTTTTGAATCCGTCCCTTCTTATTTTGGTCTGTAGAGTAAGTTACTTTATACGTCCAAAGCCGGGAATGTGCTCAAAAGCAGCTTTCTCCAAGCTTTCTCTAAATTGCGGTGCGGCAATAGAGATAAGAGCTTTGGCGCGCTCCGTTATGGTTTTACCACGAAGGCGCGCTATCCCATACTCCGTAACAATATAATCCACATCGTTGCGGGAGCTAGTCACTACGCTTCCTTCCGCAAGCGATGGAACGATGCGGGATAAGGAACCGCCTTTAGCTGTAGCCGGAAGAGCAATAATGGAGAATCCTCCCTTGGAACGCTTGGCTCCGGTGAGAAAATCCACTTGTCCACCCGAACCGCTATACAATCGATAACCGATACTCTCGGCGGTTAATTGTCCGTACAGATCTATTGATAACGCCGAATTGATGGAAACCATATGATCGTTTTGCCCGATCACATAGGGGTCATTCACGTAACTAACCGGATAAAGCTCTATTTCGTCATTTTCGTTTAAAAAGCGATAAAAGGCTTCCGTTCCGGAGGCAAAGGCAGCAACGGCCTTACCCGGATGCAACGTTTTACACCGTCCGGTCACTACACCCTGCTGAATAAGTTTCATCACTCCGTCCGCCATTAGCTCAGTATGGATGCCTAAATCCTTGCGATCGCCCAAATTATCCAATACCGCATCGGGAATAGCACCAATTCCTACCTGCAACGTAGCCCCATCACCTATCAAAGAGGCAGCAAGTTTGCCAATTTGTGCTTCCACCTCTCCTACAGGTGCCGGAGGCGTAACGGGCATTTCGTGTTCCACCGGAATAATATAGTCTATTTTGGAAAGATGTATAGAGTTATTACGTCCTCCCACACGAGGCATTAGGGGATTAAGCTCGGCAACAATCTTTTCGGCGACCGATAGGGCTGGTAGCGTATAATCGCTTGAAGGCCCAAGGGAGCAATATCCCTCCTCGTCTGGAAGCGAAATTGATATAACTGCTACATCAGGAATATAACTTCCTTCGAAAAGAGCCGGCACTTCGTGAAAAGGACAAGGGATATAGGCGGCACGGCCGGCAAGGAACGCTTCGCGAGCCTGTCGCTCCATAAAGTTGAAAACCGGACGTATTTTACCTTCCATCTCCGGACGAAGGTGCATCGCATCTCCATAGAATAGTACGTGGAAAACGCTACAATAGGGGATTTCTTCCCTCAAATCATACATAGCGCGAGAAAAAGCTATGGGAGCAGCCGCTGCATTGCCGAATACCACGTTGGCGCCCTCAAAGAGCACTTTCCTCAAAGCTTCTTCAGCTGTAACGGTATGATCGCTGATATACTGGTTGTTATTCATCCGATTACGATATAAAGATAATTCAGCTATCCTGGGATATCATTTAGCCCAAGAAACTCTTTAGTTGCTGGCACTTATCGCCTTGGCGAAGTTTCCGAATAGCTTTTTCCTTGATCTGTCTTACGCGTTCACGGGTCAGATCAAAGTGTTCCCCAATTTCCTCTAAAGTCATTTCGGGATACTTTCCCACACCAAAGAACATACGTACAATTTCCGCTTCTCTTTCGGATAGTGTGGAAAGGACACGATCAATTTCGGTATTAAGCGATGATTGCATCAAATCACGATCCGCACTGGGAGCATCTTCGTTGACCAATACATCCAGCAGATTATTATCCTCTCCTTCAACAAACGGAGCATCAATAGATACATGTTTGCGGAAAGACTGCATTGTTGTAGCAATTTTATTGCTATCATCACCAAGTATATCGGATAGTTCGTTGATGGAGGGCCTGCGCTCGTGTTCTTGTTCAAACGCTTCCACCGCTTTCGTTATCTTGGAGTTATTGCCTACCTGATTGAGGGGAAGGCGTACAATACGGCTCTGCTCGGCAAGAGCCTGCATAATGGATTGTCTGATCCACCAAACGGCGTAGGATATAAACTTAAAGCCCTTTGTTTCGTCAAACTTTCGTGCTGCCTTGATAAGCCCCAAGTTGCCTTCGTTGATTAAGTCCGGAAGGCTCAAGCCCTGGTTTTGATATTGTTTGGCAACGGAAACAACAAAGCGTAGGTTTGCATTTACAAAACGATGCAATGCCATTGCGTCTCCTTTTCGACTGGCTTGCGCCAATTCAACCTCCTCGTCAATCGAAATCATCTGCAAGCGTCCTATCTCTTGCAAATACTTATCCAAAGAAGCACTCTCTCTGTTCGTAATTGACTTGGTAATCTTTAATTGCCTCATGTTGCTATTCTATCCTTTCTTTTTATCATCTATTCCACTCGATAGGGTACCATCCCCAATACTCAGCCCCCGAAATTCACCAATTCGTACGGGAGAGTACGACCTTTCCTTTTGGGGTTGCGGATCGCACCAACTTTATGCCGTAAAGCATCTGCGCGAGCTATATCGAGTGATGTTTTTCACGCCCGCCGATATAATAACCAATAACTCGCCGTTTTGTTCATTCGATTCTCAAAAACGGCAGAAACTGCCTCCCGAGATTCCTATACAAAACCTCAGGAAGCAGTTCCTTAACAGCGTATTCTAACGGAATCAGTTTAGTTCAATTACAATATACTTTACACGTCCGTTGGGATAAAAACCACGGATAGTAAGGGCACGCTCCTCGCCGCCTCTACTCTGGAGGGCGGAAACGATGCGTGAGGCTTCCTCTGCATTACGAATAGGAGTGTTATTCATCGTAAGGATGATAAAGCCTTCTTTGATGCCGCTATCCCTGAATTTGCCTTTACCGACCTTATCCACCACTACGCCGTAGGAAATCCCATAAGAACGTTTTTGCGAAGCGGAAAGCTCTTTCAGCGAAGCTCCGAGCAAATTACGTGCATCGGCCTTTTTTACTACACCGGTATTTCCTTCACTGTTTTTCAGTAAAACCGTGAACTGCTTTGTTTTACCCTTTCGATCCACCGTTACGGAAACACGATCACCGGGATTCTTCATTGCAATCACTTCCTGTACTTCAGTAATACTTTTCACTTTGCGGCCATCGATACCGGTAATTACGTCTTCTTTCTCTATTCCGGCGGCATAGGCAGCGCTCACTTCGGCAAAATCGGTCACCAAAGCCCCGGCATTGACCTTCAGGCCAAACTTTTCCTTTACTTCGTTATTTACATCCATGCCTACGATGCCTAATACGGCTCGCTGAACGGCTCCATACTTTTTGATGTCGCTAACCACTTTAGCTGCCGTATTGATGGGTACTGCAAACGAATAGCCCTCATAAGTTCCCGTATTGGAGGCTATCATTGTGTTGATTCCAACCAATTCGCCACGTGAATTGACCAATGCGCCACCGCTATTACCGGGATTAACCGCAGCATCGGTTTGAATGAAGCCTCCTATTTTCATATCTCCGTTTCCGGATGCGCCACCGCTCCTCGCCTTGGCACTCACAATCCCCGCTGTAACCGTAGATGTAAGATTAAACGGATTACCCACGGCAAGCACCCATTCGCCTATCTTTAGCTCATCGCTATTGCCGAAAGGAATTGTGGACAAATTGCTTCCGTCTATTTTGAGCAGAGCGATATCTGTAGCGGGATCGCTTCCTACCAACGTAGCTTTAAACGTACGATTGTCGTTCAGAGTAACTTCTATCTTATTGGCATCTGCAATTACGTGATTATTGGTGATAATATAGCCATCGGACGAGATAATCACTCCGGAACCATAGCCTACCACCGGTCTTCTTTCAAAACCTCTGCTACCGCCTCCAAAAAAGAAGTCGAATGGATCCATCCGCTGGACCTGTTGTTCTCCCTGAACTTTGATATGAACCACCGCATGCACACTACTTTCGGCTGCCGGCACCAAATCCGGAGCTGCGCCTACGGGACGGGCATCCATGCCGGCGAGAGCTACATTCTTAAAGCCGTAATCGCCTGATTCTCCTGCTTGTCCAATAGCAGCAAACGATGAACCTCTATTTGCTTTCGATCCAATATATCCATACATTGCAGACGACACTCCGGCGCCTACAGCTACAGATGCTAGTATAATAAGGGTTATTCTCCAAAAGTTTTTCATTTTCGTCTATTCTACATTTTCGTTACTAACCTTCATTCATACATATAGACGATCGAAGGAGCAAAATGTTGCACAGAGTCCCTTGAGCCTATATGATGAAAGGCACAAAATGCGACCGCCCGTAAGCAAGTCGCACTTCATACCCAAAATTATTATGCTTCGTCTCTCTTCTCAGAGAGAACAGAAAAAACAAGTTTCTCTATTACTTTTCTTTATGCTCGCGTTTACCGTAGCGGCTGAGGAAGCGGTCTACACGTCCGGCGGTATCCACAAGTTTAGATTTACCCGTATAGAACGGATGCGAAGTATTGGAGATTTCCACCTTAAGCAGCGGATATGTTTCTCCGTCAATTTCTATAGTTTCCTTTGTCTGAACGGTGCTGCGCGTAATGAATGTTTCGTCGTTCGACATATCCTTAAATACTACCTTGCGATAGTTTTCGGGGTGCAATCCTTTTTTCATTTTGTCTTTTTTCTCTGTAAGGCGGCATTGCCGCCCGCTATTGTACTTTGTCGAGCGACAAAGGTAGCAAAAAATCCCGTAACCACAATATGCCCCTCAAAACGCGGAAAAGATCTTTACGGAATATTACATTAGTGCATATTTGGATACTTTCCTTTATACCGCTTCAGTTTCAATAAGATATAGCGTTCCAATGCGCCAATTTGAGCAAACAGTACTATCCTTTTTATTACTAAGGATTGGGATTGGGGGCGAGGGCGTTTCGGAGCGCTTCCTCGTCATTGGCAGCGAGATAGAACCGGTGCACGTCACTATTGGAAATAATATCGGTGAGGCGCAGCGGACGAGTGAGGGAAAGCCCCTCCAAACTGCGGCAGCGACTAAGCGCTACGTATGTTTGTCCGGCGGCAAAGGCACCGCCTTCCAAATCAATGGTTACGCGGTCAAACGTAAGCCCTTGGCTCTTGTGGATAGTAATAGCCCATGCCAAGCGGAGCGGGATTTGCGAAAAACGCCCCAGTACTGTTGTGGAAACACGCTCCTCCTTTTCGTCGAATTCGTATTTCCGATTCTCCCAAGTATAGGGCTGCACCTCGTATTCTTCCCCGGTTTCCAGTAGAACGCGAACACAAAGCTCGCCATCTTCATTTTTCTCAAAGCCGAGACATTCGCCTAAAGAACCATTATACCAACGATGCTCGGCATCGTTATTGAGAAACATAACCTGAGCACCCGGCTTAAGGCATAATACTTCGTCTGCCGGATAGGAACCTTCCGCAAAAGTACCGGTCTTAGTTGCGTGGAACAGGTGTTCCTTTTCGTGTAGCGAATCGAGCTGTTTGTCGTTAATCCGAGCCGCCGTACTGCGTCGGGAGGATACGGTTACCACCAAATCGCTCTCCTTGCTACTGAGCGAATTGCTATTGGAACAAACAACATCGTTAAATCGAGCCAATTCGCTTGCGGTTACTTTTCCCATACGAACGGCATCGAGAAAGCGGATAAAGTCCAAATCCTTTTGCCGATACACTTTTTCCAACGAAACGATCAGAGGAGCAGCCGCTTTGAATGCTAACGCGCCGAAAAAGAAATTCGTTGCATAGTAATCGGCAAGCAAGTTCTTTTCTCCCTCTGAAACAACCGGTTCCAACTGGAAAAGGTCGCCTACAAAAAGCATCTGCACCCCTCCGAACGGCAACTCGTTTTCCATTCGGACGCGGCGGAGTATCATATCAATCATATCCACCGTATCGCTACGCAACATCGAAACCTCGTCAATAATGATCAGTTCAAGGGAACGAATCAGTTTAAGGTGCTTTGCTCTATAGGTAGCAATGATGGATTTACGTGTTTTGAGATCCGGCAAAAGCGGACCAAAAGGCAGCCTAAAAAAGGAATGAATGGTTTGTCCTCCGGCATTTACGGCAGCAACGCCTGTAGGAGCCAATACCACATGTTTTTTAGGGGTAGTGGCATCCACGTAGCGCAAAAGGGTACTTTTACCGGTTCCCGCCCGTCCGGTCAGGAAAATAGAGGCATTACTCTCCTCCACCAAACGCAAAAGGTGTTGCGCAGGACGATTGTTTTCATCGGGAGTAAAGCCGTCAAAAGGCATATACGTTTAAGCCTCGTACCGGGTAGGATCAGCTACTCCGGCAGCGAGAAACGCTTCTTTTCGTTCGCGGCAGGTAGCGCAGGTACCGCAGTGCCGGTCGCCTCCGGTGTAACAACTATATGTATGGGCATAATCCACTCCCAAAGCGTGACCACGCGAAAGGATATCCGTTTTCGTAATCAGCGTATAGGGTGCCATTACCTCTACATGATTGCAGGTACCTTCACGTATGGCGCTCGTCATCGGCAGGATGAATTCTTCGCGACAATCGGGATAAATGGCATGATCACCGGCGTGATTGGCTATGAAGAGCTTATCCAGCCCTCGGCTTTCCGCCAATCCGGCAACAATGCTGAGCATAATTCCGTTGCGGAAAGGCACTACCGTTGAAGCGATACTAGCCTCAGTATAAGCCTCTTGCGGTATAGCGCCACCATTTTTCAGTAGGTCGCTCCGAAAGTACTTTGCCATAAAATCCAACGGAATAACGATATGCTCTACTCCGGCGCTATCTGCCTGATAGCGAGCCATAGCGATCTCACGCGCATTATGCTTACTGCCGTAGTCAAAACTGACTGCCAGAGCAATTTCATCGCGATATTCCCACAACAGTGTGGTACTATCCAATCCTCCGGAAAGGAGGATGATACCGGTACGTTTTGCCATTAGTATGCGCGTGCAAACAACACTCTGCACGCTGAGGGTTTACCGGTACGAATGCACTTTCCCGGGGTTTTATCGCCTTCAAACGGCACACAGCGTATAGTAGCGCGAGTTTCTTCCTTAATGAGAGCTTCCGTTTCCGCCGTTCCATCCCAATGTGCCAACACGAAGTTACCGTCATCCAAAGCAGCTTTCAGCTCATCGTACGTATCTGCCGTAACAGTATGTTCTTCGCGATAGCGGAGCGCTTTGTTATATATATTCTGCTGAATATCGTCCAAAAGGGCTTCGATGTGTGCGCCGGCTCCTTCAAATGAAATGGTTTCCTTGGTAAGTGTATCACGCCGAGCTACTTCGATGGTGCCGGCTTCCAAGTCGCGTGCGCCAACGGCTAAACGAACCGGCACGCCTTTCACCTCATATTCGGCAAATTTCCAACCCGGTTTTTTAGTATCATTATCGTCTATTTTCACGGTAAAGCCGCGTTTGCGCAGTTCTTCCGCCAGGGGCGTTACGTGACGGCGTATTTCCTCTAATTGAGCCCCGGTTTTGTATATAGGAACAATCGCCACATCGATGGGAGCAACCGAGGGAGGCAGCACCAGACCGTTATCGTCGCTATGCGCCATAATCATACCTCCCAGCAGGCGCGTACTGGTTCCCCACGAAGTTGCCCATACATATTCGCGCTGCCCTTCCTTGTTAAGGAATTGCACATCGAATGCTTTGGCGAAGTTTTGTCCCAAGAAATGAGACGTACCGCTCTGCAGCGCTTTACCGTCCTGCATCATTGCTTCGATGGTATAGGTATCCAAAGCACCGCCAAAACGCTCTGTTTCAGACTTAACGCCCTGAATAACCGGGAGGGCAAGTACCTTTTCGGCAAAATCGGCATATACCCCCAGCATGCGCTTCGCTTCTTCGATCGCTTCTTCCTTAGTAGCGTGAGCCGTATGTCCTTCCTGCCAAAGGAATTCGGCGGTACGGAGGAATAGCCGCGTACGCATCTCCCAACGCACCACATTTGCCCATTGATTGCAAAGAATAGGCAAGTCGCGCCAACTCTGAATCCAGTTCTTATACGTACTCCAGATTATGGTTTCGCTCGTAGGACGTACAATCAGTTCTTCCTCCAGCTTTGCTTCGGGATCCACAATCACCCCGTTTCCGTCCGGATCATTTTTGAGGCGATAATGCGTCACTACGGCACATTCCTTGGCAAATCCGGCTACATGTTCCGCTTCACGGCTAAAGTAACTTTTGGGTATGAATAGAGGGAAATAGGCATTGACGTGACCGGTTTCCTTAAAACGGCGATCCATTTCCGCCTGCATACGCTCCCAAATGGCGTATCCGTACGGCTTAATGACCATACAACCGCGTACTGCGCTGTTCTCTGCCAGATCGGCTTGCGCCACCACATCCAAGTACCACTGCGAGTAATCCTTACTGCGTGGGGTAATTCCCTTTATTTCTTTTGCTGCCATCGCTTATTTTGTTGCTTTTCTTTCGTTCCGCAAAGTTAACGAATTACCCCCTAACAGAGGAAGTTCCCACATTTTCGCGTGCTGCAAAAGAAATTTTGGCTGCACTCTATACTTGAAAAACCGGTATTATGTATAGAGCTCCTTTCCTTAGTTCTATAGCGTGCGACAAAAGGTATATACGTTTGATTTGAAAGGTATATAGGTTTCGAGCGATAGGTATATAAGTTTCAGATGAAAGGTATATAGGTTTGGGGAGAGGCTGCCGGTAGTGACATGAGGGGCGAGTATTGGGTTACCACTCTTTTTCGCTTAGAACGAACAAAGGAACTGCTCCGAATCACAATAAGAAGGGGTGGTTTTGCGTTTCAAGGACGTGTGGCAGACGGCATACAGATATAGAAACGGATTGATTCGGTGGCTCCTCCTTTTAGGAACCACCCTGCTTCTGATGCCGTTAAATGCACAGATACGGCGGCCGCAAAACCGTCCTTATGCGGATTACAGGCACTTTCACTTAGGCTTCCACGTAGGGATGAACGTACAGGATCTTGCCGTATTCAACTCCGGAGCCTCCTTTGGCACCAATCCTGCCCGTTATGGCACTATAGCTATGTACTCGCCCGGATTCAGCGTAGGGATGATCGGTAATTGGTCGCCTGTTATCGGCATTGATATTCGCCTTATTCCCACACTGCACCTCGGGGAACGTGCGCTCACCTACACCACCCTTCCGCGCGAAGAGAATACGCCTCCGGAGCGGTTCGGCTTGAGAAGCAACCTGATTGAAATACCGCTTATGATCAAATACAGCTCCCGAAGGCTGAACAACGTCCGTCCCTATGTAACGGCAGGCTTCTACGGAGCGGTGGAAATTGGGCAAAAGCGAAATCCGGAAGTACTTTTTAAGCCATTCGATTATGGGGTAAAAGTGGGATTGGGATGCGACTTTTACCTACCATACTTCAAACTTTCGCCCGAATTGTGCTTTTCTTTCGGATTCAGCGATGTAGTGGAGCATAATCGCCCTGATATGACTGATGATGTGCGGCTTTACTATACCACCGCATTATCCAAGGCTCTATCCCAAATGATCGTACTCACATTCAACTTCGAATAGCCTTTCTTTTAGGCAAAACAGGCTTATTCTGCCACAAAGTACTATTCGATTAAGCCGTCCCGACGCAGAAGGGCATCAATTCGTGGCTCTCTTCCCCTAAAACGTCGGTACAAATCGGCAGCCTCTTCCGTATCTCCTTTTTCAAGAATCTCTTTTCTGAACCGAGCCGCTACCTCCGATGAAAAGATACCTTTCTCCTTAAAGAGCGAAAAAGCATCTGCCGCCAGCACTTCACTCCATTTGTACCCATAATATCCTGCGGCATATCCGCCGGAAAAGAGGTGTCCAAACGAAGCACTCATCAAGCAACCATCGGGCAAAGCGGGGAAGGCTTGCGCCTGCTTCATAGCTTCCTTTTCTATACGGATCACGTCAGGTTCCATATCCAAATCGAACTCCAAGGAATGGTACGCCATATCGAGAAAAGCAAACGCAAGTTGCCGTTGCGTATCGTATCCGCTGCGGAAGTTGCGCGCTGCCATTACTTTATGCCACAAATCTTCCGGAATGGGAGCATTGGTGCGGTAATGAGCCGCAAAACTATAGATAAATTCTGGTTCGTAAAGCCAATTTTCCATTAACTGACTGGGCAGTTCCACAAAATCGCGCACTACGGAGGTGCCACTCAGGGAAGGAAATGTGGTTTTGGTGAGCAATCCGTGTAGCGCATGCCCGAATTCGTGTAGCAATGTGTGTAGATCTTCAAAATAGAGCAACGCATTACCGGCCTCATCAGGGGGCGTAAAGTTAGCCGCAATCAGTATGTGTGGGCGCTTTTCGCCGTTCTGTTCGCGCAAATTGTTCATCCAAGCTCCGCCACGCTTACCTTGCCGTGCGTACAAATCAACATACAGCAAACCGAGAAACTCACTTGTTTGCAAGTCAACCACCTCATATACAAGCACTAAAGGATGGTAAACGGGTATATCGTTGCGCTGCGAAAAATAAATATCGTATAGCCGTTCCGCCAGACCGAATACGCCTTGCAGGCATTTTTTGACGGGGAAATAGGCACGCAGCTCCTCTCGGTCGTAGTCAAAGTACCGTTTCCGCTCGCACTCAAACAGATAGGGTATATTCCAAAGCTCGAGAGGCACCTCGGGGAAATGACGGCTCAGTTGTGCCAATTCTGCGTTGCATTTGGCTCTGGAAGCCGATTCCAAGTCCTTCAAGAGGTGCAAAACTTGCTCGGAACGAGAAAGCATTCTATTCTTTAGTACGAAATTGGCGTAGGTATTGTTATACAAAAGATGCGCCACAAAGGTTCGGGATTTCACAATCCGTCGGACAAGATGCTCATTATTGTAACAGTTGTCGCTGTAACCACGCTTCATTCGGGCAAAATAGAACGTTTTCCGCATTGATTCGTCCGAAGCGTAGGTAATTACGGCTCGGTAATCCGGTTCGGAAAGCGTAAAGAGGTAGCCCTCTTCATCACGCTCTTGCGCACATCTTTGCTTGGCTTGAGCGCGCGCAGCTTCGGGCAATGAGGAAACAATTTCGCTATCAACCGGCACAAAGTAACGGAAAAGCTCCCCGTCTTTGAGCACATTGTTACCAAAAGCGGTGGTTGCGTGGCTCAACATCGAAAAGGCATTTTCCAACGCCATTTTCTCTGATTCGGGCAAACAGGCTCCAGCATCGACAAAAGCATCATGAGTTTGCTTCAGAAGGCGCTGTTCTTCAGTATTCAAGCCATTTTGCTTTGAGGAGTAAATAGCGGAAACACGCTCGTAAATGATACTTGAATGCAACTTACGCATCCGTAGAGCCGTCAGCTGTTCGGCAAACTGTTCCGCCCATTGGTTCATTTGTTCGGAGGAACGGGTGGCGAGCAAATTGTAAAAAGCGCCGGCAACCGCCTCCACGGCTTCCCCACTGCGTTCCAACAGCTCAATGGTATTGGCAAAGGTGGGTTCGTCTTTGCACTGCTCAATTGCCTGCAAAGCGCACTCTTCCCTACGGATTGCCTCAGCCATAAGCAAAGCAAAATCCTCATTTTCAAGGAATTGAAAAGGAAAAGCACCAAAAGGCGTATCGGGTGCCAATATAAGTTTTTCGAGTTTATCTGCTGATTGTGAACAACTTTGTGCGTTATTTGCCTCCATTTTTTCGTAGTGTTATTTTCGTTTCTGCAACAAAGATAACGCTTCTTTGGGCTGTTTCGCGCACGAAACGAGCATCCAAATGGGCAAATTGTCTAACAGAGCCCCACGCCGCTAAAGGATGCGCATTGAAACAGAACCACAAGGGTAAATGAATTAATTTGGTTACTTTTGGGGAATGAAACGGAAGTTCGGCAGGGCATCCGTGTAAAACAGCATAGAAACAAGCCATGAAGTACATCATCTGTCCCTACTGCAAACGACGCATTACCGAAGAGGAAATTCGGCGCTACGTGCGTGCGGGGCAACACGTTGCGATGAATTGCCCATATTGCAAACGTCGATTGGCATTCCGTATCCTTGGCGAAGAACCGCAAGAATGCAACGAATCGGCTGAAAAAGAGACCGTTTCGGGCAAAATATATGCCTATTTACAGGTAATTGAGAATGTTTTTGGCTATGCACAGCGTTTCCCTTTAACAGAAGGGACGCATCGGGTTGGGCGCTACAACGATCGATACTCGGAATTGGAGGTGCCTATCCACACAAACGACCCAAGCGTGGATCGCAATCATTGCCTAATAGAAATTAGTTTGGACGATAACGGCAAACCACAGGCAGCTATTTGGGATAACGACAGTATGACAGGAACCTTTATCAATACGCGCGAATTAATGCCAGGCGAACGGCATTTTCTGCGTGATGGTGAGGTGATTACGCTGGGAGCAACTACACTTATTTTTTCGTTTAACGAAAATGACTGAACAAAAAGAACGGCAAAAAACGGCGCTCATTACGGGCGTTACGGGGCAAGATGGAGCGTATTTGAGCGAATACCTCCTATCAAAAGGCTATTTGGTACATGGCATCAAACGGAGATCTTCGCTCTTTAACACGGAAAGAATTGACTCTTTGTACCAAGATCCGCACGTGGCGAACCGAAAATTCTTCCTCCATTACGGCGATCTTACGGATGGACAGAACGTTACGCGGCTTATAGCGGAAATACAACCGGACGAAATTTACAACTTAGCGGCACAAAGTCACGTAAAGGTTAGCTTCGATTTACCGGAATACACGGCAGATGTGGTCGGTTTGGGCGCATTAAGGTTGCTGGAAGCGGTACGTTTGCTCGGAATGGAAAAACGGGTGCGCTATTATCAGGCATCCACGAGTGAATTGTTCGGTAAAGTTCAGGAAACGCCTCAGCGTGAAAGCACTCCGTTTTACCCGCGTAGCCCATATGCCTCAGCAAAGCTTTTTGCCTATTGGATAACGGTCAATTACCGCGAAGCATACGGTATGCACGCCAGTAATGGCATTCTGTTTAACCACGAGTCTCCCTTGCGTGGCGAAACCTTCGTTACCCGAAAAATTACACGTTCCGCTGCCCGCATCGCATTTGGTCTACAGAAATGCCTCTGGTTGGGTAATCTTTCTGCACAACGAGATTGGGGGCACGCAAAGGATTATGTACGCTCAATGCATCTTATTTTGCAACAAGCGGAACCGGATGACTATGTGGTAGCTACCGGTGTAGCCACAACCGTGCGCGATTTTGCCGGTAAAGCGTTCCAACGAATCGGATTAGAGATTGATTTTCAGGGAAATGGCGAGGAGGAGCATGCCGTTCTGAACGCTGTAAACGAAGCTCTTTTTGTGGAACGCGTGGGAGAAAATTATCTGAAAGGTATAAAGGAGCGGATCGGGGATACGCTAATCGCGGTTGATCCCGCCTATTTCCGTCCGGCAGAAGTGGAGACGCTTCTGGGAGATGCCCGCAAAGCACACGAAAAACTGCATTGGGCACCTCGCTACTCGTTAGAGGAAATTATCGATGATATGATGCAACATGATGTAGCACTAATGAAACGAGAAGCGTACCTTAATGCCGGTGGATTTCAAATCTGTAACTATTTTGAATAAGCGATGATAGCAAAGGATGCTCGAATTTATGTAGCCGGTCACCGCGGATTAGTGGGTAGTGCCATTCTGCGTCGGCTTCAGTCGGAGGGGTTCAACCGGCTCATCACTGCCACCCATAGCGAGGTGGATTTAGAGGATGCCGTAGCGGTACGACAGTTTTTCGATCGGGAACGTCCGGAATATGTATTTCTGGCAGCGGCTTTTGTGGGCGGAATTATGGCGAATAGTCGCATGGGAGCCGATTTCATCAGTCGCAATTTAGCCATTCAACAGAATGTTATGGGTGAAAGTTTCCGCCATAAGGTCAAAAAACTACTATTCTTGGGAAGTAGCTGCATTTATCCGCGCGAAGCGCCACAACCCATCCGCGAGGAAAGCCTACTATCCGCTCCGCTGGAGGAAACCAACGAACCATACGCGATTGCCAAAATTGCCGGATTGAAAATGTGCGAGAGTTTCAATCGTCAATACGGCACCGATTGGTTAGCGCTTATGCCTACTAATCTCTATGGTCCATACGATAACTTCGATCTGGAGAGCAGCCATCTACTTCCAGCCCTACTGCGTAAGACACACCTTGCCAACTTGCTCCGCAACAAGAAGTTCGATTGGATACGTATGGATATTGAAAAATATCCGGTAAAAGGATTGGATGCACACAAATCAACGGATAAAGAGATTGAAAATAGTCTCGCTTCATACGGAATTACCGGACAAAAATTACTGCTCTGGGGGAGCGGAACCCCGCTCAGAGAACTGATGTGGAGCGATGATGCTGCTTCGGCCGCACTATTCGTAATGCAAAACGTATCGATTCGGGAGGATATTGCTGCCGGAGCTTCCTCGCGGAATCGCCACTTCAATGTAGGAACCGGTTGCGAGCACAGCATTGCGCAGATAGCTCAAATGGTACAAAGCACCATTCAATATGATGGAGATGTGGCATTTGATGGTATTCATCCCGACGGAACCCCACGCAAATTACTTGACGTAAGCCGTTTGGCTAATTTGGGGTGGCATGCGGAAACCTCCTTGGAAGTGGGGATCCCGCGTTACTACCGGTGGTATTGTCAACAACGATAAGCAAGAGATGACACGCGAATTAGAGGATATATGCATCGCTCTCTTACAGAGGGAAGTGGTACCGGCAACCGGATGTACTGAGCCGGTTGCGGTAGCGTTGGCAGCAGCAAAGGCTTCGTCTGTACTACAGGAAGCTACAGAACAAGTTGAAGTACTGCTCAGTGGCAATATGCTCAAGAATGCCATGGGCGTGGGGATACCCTCTACCGGTATGATCGGTCTACCCATTGCCATCGCGTTGGGTATCCTTATTGCCGAGCCGGAGAAAGGATTATCCGTACTTTCGGGCTTTTCCGATCAAATCTTGGCTCAGGCTAAACAGATGGCAGCAAAAGAGCATATGATTGACATAAAGCTCAAAGAAGGAAATGTGGATAAGCTCTATATTGAAGTTCGCCTCAAAGGAGCCACATCTCATTCGGAAGTAATCATACAAGGCTCACATCAAAATATCTGCTATGTAGCACGCGATGGGGAAATTCTGACCGATACACGTGGAGCAACAAACTGCTGTTCCGGAGAAAATGATGCATCCGACGATTATCCCCTGGATTTTGATACGGTCTATCATTTTGCCACGGAAACGGATATTGAACGACTCGCCTTTATTGAAGATGCGGTGAAATTGAACGCTGCAGCCGCAGAGCATTCTCTAAAAGGAGATTACGGACATGGCGTAGGACGTATGATTCGGAGCGACTTAGGAAAAAAATACCTCGGTCACTCGCCCCTTACGGAAATATTGACTTATACCACCGCGGCGTGTGATGCCCGAATGGACGGAGCCCCCGTATCCGTTATGAGTAATTCCGGTAGTGGTAACCAAGGAATTACTGCCACTTTACCGGTGGCAGTACTTGCACGCGAGGAAGGGAAAGGACGCGAGGAAACCATTCGTGCACTCATTATGAGCAGCTTTATGGTAGTGTACATCAAACAGAAGCTGGGACGCTTATCCGCGCTTTGCGGTTGCGTGGTGGCGGCAACCGGCTCAAGTTGCGGTATTGCCTATCTTTTAGGCGGATCGAGGCAGCAAATCACCTACGCCATTAAGAATATGGTGGGCAACATTACCGGTATGCTGTGCGATGGCGCCAAACCGAGTTGCAGCATGAAAGTATCGAGCGGCGTATCGAGTGCACTCTTTTCCGCCCTTCTTGCCATTGAAGACCGCGTAGTAACCCCACAGGAAGGGATAATAGATGCAGATGTGGACCGCACTATCGAAAACCTCACCTCCATCGGACGTGATGCAATGGGCGAAACTGATCGCCGTGTATTGGATATTATGACCTCAAAAAGAAATAATAGCAACTAATTATGGCTCACAATAATAATAGTACTCTACCGCAAAATGGGCAAAGCAGAATGACTTTTAGCGCCTTTATACGCTTAATGCTCAAAGGTTGGCCCCTTTTTGTTCTTTCATTTATAATTGCAGCCGGGTTAATGAAGGTGATTGCCAAGCGCACTACCATTGGTCAACCCTCCTACAAGATGACGCTGATGAGCAGATTCCCCGAACCGGGACAGGAACGATTCATTATGCAGAATGATGCGTTTTCTGCGAATCATCTGTGGAAAAAGAATCCCGCGTACCAATCATCGCAACTATATGCTTATATCACTTCATCGGAAGTAATCTATCAGGCAGGTAAGGAGAGTGGCTTTGATATGTCGTACGCACAAAAGAAAGGCTTGCGTTGGTTAGATGTGTACAACGATTTGCCTTACCGGTTACGCTTTTTGGATACGTACGATTTGGACGAGTTTAGCCTTACTGCGGACTACACTACAAATGGCATTTTGCTACACGATCCCCAAGGAACCTATCAAGGGAAAGCAATTGTTCCCCAAACTTTTGGCAAAGTGCGCATTCCATTGGGTGATACTGTTACCACTCCTTTGGGACGCGTGGTTTGTATTCCGCAAGCAACTAATACAAACTACCCTCCCACAAAGCTGGATCTTGCTGCTCCCGTACGTGTGAACAAACAGCAAAGTATTGATGCAAAGACCATTTTTGACAAAGAAATGAGTCTTAAGGAGAAACTGTTGGGCAAGGATAATCCGGCGCTCACGCTATATGTACGCATCGGAGGCTCTGTACGCGCCGTGAGCGAACTGCTCGCTGCTATGGCGGCTAAGGGGAACGAATTTGTGCACGATGCATTGCAAAAGGATCTTACTGAGGAACGCAAACTTACAGAACAAGCTCTCGCCTCTCTTGCCGAAAGCGAAGCAAAAGGAACGCTCTCCGCTGAAGCTGCGGCAAAGGAGCGTAAGTCTCTACAGGAAGAGTTGGCACGAAATCACGCCAATATGGAAGTACTGTCGATGGAAAACTTTGTTGCCGTTATCGATCCTCCCTCCGCCCGCAATGCACGAGAAGGTGCTTCATACCTCTTGATTGTGCTGTTGCTCCTCGCCATCATCGTACCCATGCTGGCTCTTTATTATTATTGGCTAATTCGAGGCTCTATTTTGGAACGCAGCCAGCTTTCCTCGCAATGGAATAAGTACCATTTTGCCTCCTATAAAGTGGGCAAACGGACTCACTCCGGCACAACACTTGAGGAACAGGTCGATTTACTCCGAAGCACTTTAGCCGAAGCAAATTGCGTAATAGTAGCTCCGCCCACACAAACAAAGGAGGTTTTGCGCTTTATTGACGCACTTTCGCTTAGTCTGAACGATAGTGGTAGACCCGTCATTCGCAAGAATTTGCTCCCCGAAGGCACTCCTGCACCCGAAGGCACTGTAGCTTGGCACTACCGACCGGGCTATTTGGCGAGCGATCAGTTCCAAACGGATTGGCAAAAGGAGCTTACTTCGCTCCCCGAAAAGGGCATACTATTGCTCACAATAACACCGGATAAAATACCTTTCTTCGTACCGAGCCGTTCAAAACATCTACTGATTCCCGCTACTGCCGGCAAGAGTAGAATGAAGCAAATAGATCTCGTGAACGAAGAGATTGCTAAGCTCACCGATCTCCCCGAGGTACACATCCGTACCGTTTGGCTCAAAAAGTAACTTTTCTCGTTCTTATGCCCATTATCAACAGCCTTTTGGATACGGATTTGTACAAGTTTACTACAGGCTATGCCTATAGTAAGCTGTTCCCCTATGCCGAAGGCGTCTTCCGCTTCATTGACCGAAGCGAGCGCATCTATCCCTCCGGCTTTGACACTATGCTACGCCAGGAGGTTGCGCACCTTTCGTCTGTGGCACTGACTGATGACGAAGCTCGCTTTGTGGCAAGCACTATGCCGTACATTCCACCTACGTATATCGACTTTCTGCGCGGATTCCGCTTTGATCCAAAGGAGTTGCAGATTCGTCAGGACGATGAGGGAAAGCTACACATTGATGCCACCGGGCCACTCTACCGAGTCTCTTTGTGGGAAACGCCCCTCTTGGCGATAGTCAGTGAGCTCTATTACCGCACTATGAACGCGCAACCTGACGAAAGCTATCTGATTAACCAAGCCGTTCGTAAGGCGGAGCTGCTCAATAAAGAGCATATTCCCTTCTCCCTCTTTGGGATGCGTCGCCGCTTCAGCTACGAAGTGGAGGACAAAGTAACGCGCATTCTCAAGGAGCACGCTCCCGATGCGCTTTATGGGACAAGCAATGTACACTTTGCTCACAAGTACAACTTAAAAGTTTCCGGCACTCACCCCCACGAATGGTTCCAGTTTCATGGAGCCATCTACGGCTATAAGATGGCGAACTATATGTCGATGGAGGATTGGATCACTGTCTACGACGGCGACTTGGGCACTGTGCTCACTGATACCTATACAACGGATGTCTTTCTTCGGAACTTTTCCAAGAAGCACGCCTTGCTGTTCACCAGCCTGCGTCAGGATAGCGGCGATCCGTTCGAGTTTATCGATAAAGCCGTGGCTCGCTACAAGGAGTTGCGTGTAAACCCGCTTACCAAGTACATCATCTTCTCGGACGGGCTAAATACCGAGCGAGCCATTGAAATACGCGATGCCTGCAAGGGACGCATCGGTTGCACTTTTGGCATCGGTACTAATCTAACTAACGACACCGGCTCCGGCTTTGAGCCCTCCAATATTGTGATGAAACTGTGGCGTTGCCGTATGACCGCCAAAGAGCAGTGGAGCAATTGCGTTAAACTCTCCGATACCACCGGAAAGCACACGGGCGAAGAGCGTGAAATAGAACTGGCGAAAGCCACTTTGGGCATCGTATGAAGCGCATCGCGGTATTCGGCGGATCATTCGACCCCATCCACATCGGGCATTTGGCGCTTGCCAACTGGTTTCTCCTAATGGAGCAACCCGCAATTGACCACATCCTTCTGTTGCCAACCGTGCACAATCCGCTGAAAGAGAACGATACCCTTTTCACCTTCGAGCAGCGACTCTCCTTTATCGAACAATCCGTCCGTGGCGATCGGCGCTTTCTTAGCTCCGGAATAGAATCCGGGCTACCCGCTCCGCATTATACGCTTGATACGCTCCGTGCGCTCCGCACCGAGATGCCCAAAGCTGAGTTTCTGTTCATTATGGGCAGCGATAGCTGGCAGAACATCACGCATTGGTACCATTATCAGGAACTACTGGAAACGAACCGCTTTCTCATCTATCCGCGCCGTGGCACGCCGATAGATCCCGCTACCCTACCCTCGCAATGCATCTACGCAGCGGACGCCCCAGCCATCGAGGTATCCTCCTCGTTCATTCGCGCCCAACTACGCAAAGGTCAGGATGTACGCTTCTTTCTCCCCCAACCTGATTTAATGCCACAAATGCAGCGCATTCTGAGCAATGACAAAGCGTAGGCATTACGAAGACGAACTGGTCCTTTTGCAGACCTACCGCAGCTTTGTCGAAGCCGACGAGGTGTTGCAACTTCTTAGGCGTGAAGGCATTGAGGGCTCGTTGGAATCACTTTACACGCATATGATTCTGGGAGCCGCCGTGGACGTAGGCGGCATTCGACTAATGGTACCCCGCGAGGATGCCGACCGCGCCTTAGATGTACTGCGCGTTAACGGCAAAGAGCTTCCGCACCCCGAGCAGTCCGCTGTGGCGAAACTGAATAATTGGCTCGCCTCGGCACCGGTACTACGCAACCTTTCGCTCAAACGTGCCTTGTTGCTCCTCATTGTCGTACTCGCTTTGGTACTGTTTCTGCTCCTCCTGATTATCCAAACGCTAAGCCCGTCCTAATCCGTTATGCCACAAACTCCACGTCCGCCGAGACACTTCGGCAACATACAAATCGGCTTTATTATCGCGCTTTGGCTCTTTTCGATTATCCAAACGCTCAGCCCATCCTAATCCGTTATGCCACAAACCCCACGCACGCCGAGGCACTTCGGCAACATACAAATCGGCTTTATTATCGCGCTTTGGCTCTTTCTGACCATACTTATTCTGATCTATGCCGAGCTGACGCTCTACACCCTCTTCGTGATTGTGGCGAGCGGCATCATCGTCTTTGTACCGATCTATAAGGCGAGACGACGCGAAAAGCGCACCCCTCGCAAATAACCCTCCCCTACTCCCGAGCCTCCTCGCCCATTTCCTTCCGAGCCCCAACTGAGCATCCGACCGCTCGCACCCTACCCTTGCCCCACATCTGCGCCTCTTTGCTATTGCTTTTGCTTACACTTCCCCCCATTTTATAGGAAAGCGACCCCACATCTGCGCACCTTTCCGCCCATCCTCCCCTTACATTCACCCATTTCACCGCAGGAGCCACCCCACATCTGCGCCACTTTGCCCGTAAACCCTTGCAAGCATAGTCCCCATCTGCCCACCTTCGCCCAAAACCCCAAGCACGAGCCGCCCCACTCTCACGCACCTTCGTCTACCACCACACGCACGAGCCACCACACATCTGCGCACTTTCGCCATTGCTCTTGCGTACATTTCCCTAACTTTTATGGGAAAGCTGCACCACACCTGCGAACCTTTGTACTCCTTTCTACCGAGAGAAAGGAGCGGTGTTCCCATAGAACAAATCATTGCTTCCACGCCGTCCGAGTGTTCGTACGGAGGTATCGGGGAAAAGTCTATAGAGTTTTTCCAGAAAGTCTATAGAGTTTTCTCCGACTGCACCGTACATCCGCTCCGTTCCCTCCCATCCCCTGCTCCAACAGCTCCCATCCTCGACTCCGAGTCCTTCGTATAATTGATCTGCATTCACTCTTCTTCTGACCCAACGTCTCCCACCCGCTGCTCCGTTCCCTTCGTACTACCGATTCGTTCCCTCCCATCTTGAGATTCATTATCATTATACTATCCTTGGCTACTCTCGTTTTGGGGACAGCAATGCATAGAATTATTAAGTGTTATCAGTATCTGCACCAGATATCATTATCCGTTTTTTGATTGCAATGTATTAACTTCGCCACTAAGCTTCAGAGCGCGTAAAGCAGATCGAAATTAAATTATCAGGGAAGGACATACAAAACAATGATAGAAACCGTTATGGCAATATAGTCGTGGAACAGACAAAACGATTCGTATCTATAAGCCGACTCCGATTGATTAATCAACAAATAAAGTGTTTCTTCGAGAAAGAAAGGGAGTTTGCAGAGGAATATCGGCTGAAACGTTTGGTCATCAAAGAAAAAGAAACTAACTTTGCAACGCTGATTGATATCAGAGGAAGAAGAATAGAGATATCCCCCTCGATTCGAGAAGCAACGGCAGTAGCGTCGTCCTACAAAGGGAATTGCACTACCCGCGCCGTCCAATGCGGGTGATTAGCTGTGCAATAGGTGAACCGTTTGCAGGCACGCGGAATATGCGCCCATATGCGCTTCGATAGTTTCGATGGAAAGAAGATGAGCTATGCATCGTTTTCAGAAGAACATTCGGTGTGCGCTTGTGGTTTGTCGGCTTTGAAAAGGAGGGATACTGATAGATAATAATTAAAAGCAAGAAGAAAAGAAGTGGATACTTTAAGCTATAAGACTATTTCGGCTAACACTCGCACGGCCACCAAAGAGTGGATCGTAGTGGATGCCGAGGGGCAACAACTCGGACGGCTATGCTCCAAAGTAGCAAAACTGCTGCGCGGTAAGTACAAGCCCAATTTTACTCCCCACGCTGATTGTGGTGACAATGTAATCATTATCAATGCCGACAAGATTCAGCTGAGTGGGAACAAGTGGACGGGACGAAAGTATATTCGTTTCACAGGTTACCCCGGTGGACAGCGGGTGTATACTCCGCATGATCTGCAACAGAAGGGTTCCACATATCTGTTCCGCAAAGTGGTTAAAGGTATGCTTCCCAAAAACAAGCTAAGTGACCGACTGCTCAACAATATGTATGTGTACGATGGTCCGGATCACAAGCACGAAGCGCAGCAACCACGCCTTGTTGACCTAAACAAAATAATGTAATTAACGCCAATCGATAGATCAAATGGAACAAATCAATGCATTAGGTCGTAGAAAGGCGGCCGTAGCACGCGTTTTCCTCACGGAAGGAAGCGGTAAAATTACCATTAACAAAAAGGACCTCTCAGAATACTTTCCCTCGCCTCTGCTTCAGTTTATTGTAAAACAGCCGCTGGCGAAACTCGAAATTGAGGGTAAATACGATATCAAGATCAATCTAAGGGGCGGCGGCTTCAAGGGACAGAGCGAAGCAGCTCGCTTGGCGGTATCTCGCGCTCTTATCAAGATCAATCCGGAAGATAAACCGGCTCTGCGCGCAGCAGGCTTTGTAACGCGCGACAGCCGTGTTGTTGAAAGAAAGAAACCGGGTCGTCCTAAGGCACGTAAACGCTTCCAGTTCAGCAAGCGATAATATGTTTAGTATCTAAACCGCAAGGATGGTGCATTGTGTACTCTACCCTGCGGTTGCTATATCAATTGGTAAAAAAGAAGGTAAACATTTAGAGTAAAACATTATGCCTAATATCACATACGAAGAATTGCTTAACGCCGGTGCACACTTTGGTCACCAAAAGAGAAAATGGAACCCGGCTATGGCGCCTTATATCTTCGCAGAACGCAATAATACCCATATTATTGACCTGCGCAAAACCTTAGTCAAGATTGACGAGGCTGTTGCTGTGGCAAAGCAAATCGCTGCAAACGGGAAAAAGATTCTTTTCGTTGGCACCAAGAAGCAGATTCAAGAGCCCGTTGAAAAGATGGCTAAAAGCGTAGGAATGCCCTACGTTACGGTTCGTTGGCCGGGGGGTATGCTGACTAATTTCCCTACCATCCGCAAAGCCGTTAAGAAGATGGCTTCAATCGATAAGATGAAAGAGGATGGAACTTACGACAATTTGTCAAAAAGGGAAAAGCTTCAAATTGAACGCCAGAGGGCAAATCTTGAACGTAATCTCGGTTCAATTGCAGATATGGTTCGGCTTCCTGCCGCTCTGTTTGTTGTAGATGTAATCAAAGAAAAGATTGCAGTTCGCGAAGCTACTCGCCTCGGTATTCCCGTATTTGCTATTGTAGATACCAATGCCGACCCGAAACCTATCGATTACGTAATACCGGCAAACGATGATTCAGTAGAAGGGGTAGAACTCATTCTTGGTGCTGTTTGCTCGGCTATTGCTGAGGGCATTCAGGAATACAAAATGAAGGAAACGCCTGCTACCGAAGAAGAAGCAACGGAAGAAGGCGAAAAGCCCGAACGTACACGTACTAATCGTCGCAGCCGTACGGGCGCTCGTCGCGAACGCACTGCTACAAAAGGCGTTGAAGTAGATGCCCAAACCGCACAAGCTACTCAGGAACAGGAAGCAGCTATGGCAGAAGCAACTGCAAAGCAAGAAGACCAAGCTACGGACAAAACCGAAGCTGGCGAAGCAAACAATTAATCTATACCTTACAACTATGGCAATTACCATTCAAGACATCGCTAAACTGAGAAAATTAAGCGGTGCAGGACTTACAGATTGTAAGAAAGCACTGGAAGAAAGCAACGGGGATATTGAAAAGGCAATGGAAATAATCCGCACCAAAGGTAAGGCTGTGGCTGCTAAACGTAGCGACCGCGAAGCTGCCGAAGGATGCGTGTTAGCCGCATCCCAAAAGGGCTTTGCCGCCATTGTTGCCCTACAATGCGAAACGGACTTTGTAGCCAAAAACCAGGGACACATTGATCTCACGCAAGCTATTCTGGATGCTGCTATGGAGCATCACCCCAAAACTAAGGAAGATTTGCTTGCTACCGTCATCAAGGATGCACGTCCCGTGGCCGATCACATCACCGACCGCATCGGTAGTACCGGTGAAAAGATGGAACTCGGTTACTATGAATTCTTGGAAGCGGAACATACTGTTTCCTATATTCATCCGGGAAATAAGCTCGCCGTTATTGTATCTTTCAACGAAGAAGTTGACGAACGTATGGCACGCGACATAGCCATGCAGGTAGCCAGCATGAACCCTGTTTCGATTGATGAAAAGAGCGTTCCTCAAGCAATCATCGATGAAGAGCTCAAAATAGCACGTGATAAAGCGCGCGAAGCCGGTAAGCCTGAACAGCTTTTGGATCGTATTGCCGAAGGCTCTCTTCAGAAGTACTATAAGGAAAATACCCTTATGCACCAAGCCTTCATTAAGGATAATAAGCTAAGCATTGCCGATTATCTTAAACAAGGTAGCAAAACCCTTCAGGTAACCGCTTTCCGTCGCGTTAATCTCAACGAAGAATAACCATCGGAGTTATAGCGATTAAAGCAAAATTGAATGCTCCCCATGCCCGCTGCCTGAGCAACCGGACGTGGGGAGTTTCCTTTACACCGCTATGTTGGAGGATCGATTACGCAACATCGTAGGACAATTTCGGCAAAAACTGTCGGATGGGTCCTTGCGTTTAACCGGATGCGCCATACCTCTCTCGGCACTTCGTTACGAAAACGATACAGATCTCGGTGGCGATCAGGGTATTGGCGACTTCGGAGCAATCCGGTATGTCATTCCGTGGATGAATGCCCGAGAGCTAAAAATACTCCAATTGTTGCCCATAAACGATACTACGCTTTATCGCGATGAGCGTGATGCCTATCCCTACAGTGCGATCTCCGCATTTGCCCTGAACCCCATTTATGCCGATCTGAACCAACTTCCTTTACAAAATGATACCGATTTGTGCAAAGAAGCACGTCGTTTACATCAAACAAAAGAGCTTCACTATGCACAAGTGCTCTGTCTCAAAGAGCAATGGCTAACCATATATTTCCGGGAAAACAGAGAACAAATCGAAGCCAATTCACTAATTGATGACTACATCGATCGGGAATCCGATTGGCTCAAACCCTACGCACTCTTCTGTTTCAATCGAGATTCGGAACAAAATATCACTTTCATTAGCGACCAGAAGGCATTTTTGTCAACCGATAGCGCCCTCCGCTATTACTATTGGTTGCAATGGATGCTTGAAAAGCAACTTACCGCAGCGGTATCCGAGGCTCTTGATGCGGGAATCGTACTGAAGGGCGATTTACCCATTGGCGTTAGTCCAAACGGAGCAGACGTGCTCAGCCATCCGGAGCTTTTCTATTGTGGTATGCAGGCAGGAGCGCCACCTGACTATTTTTCCCAAGATGGACAGAACTGGGGCTTTCCTACCTACAATTGGCAGGCGATGGGACGTGAAGATTATACGTGGTGGCACCGACGTATAAGCCGTCTCTCGCGCTTTTTTGCCTTTCTCCGCATCGATCATGTACTCGGATTTTTCCGCATTTGGAGCATTCCGCGCGATGGTCGAAGGGGAAGCGCCGGATTCTTTGTGCCACTGGTTCCCCTCACCGAAAGCGATCTTTCTGCTGAAGGAATCCCCCTTTCGCTCGTTGCCACATCCGTTCCTCCCGAAGAAAACGCCCTAATTCTTCCCTACCCCACCAAAGAAAAACGAACATTTACGCCTCGTTTCAATCTCACCGCTACCGAGGCGTTTAGCAAATTAGATAGTAATCTGCAAAAGAGACTGGCAGCGTTGGCATCCAATTTCTTCACCGATCGGCAGGAAGCTCTTTGGGAAGCCGAGGGAACCAAGCGTTTATCTGCCGTTGCTCAGGGTGCGCCGCTCATTCTCTGCGCCGAGGATCTGGGGCTAACTCCCCCTTGTGTATACCGCGTTCTGAACCATTTAGGCATTATGACCTTGGAGCTGGAGCGATTTGCTAAGCGTTCCGGCGAAGAATTTAGCAATGCCTCACTCTTTCCCTATCTATCCGTTGCCACTACCGCAACGCACGATATGCCACCTTTACGTATGTGGTGGCACCAAGATCCCGCTCGCGCAGAGCGTTTCAAGCAAGCGCTTTCGCTCGAACTACCAATAGATGCCCCTGACGAAACGGTTGCCGATCTGCTCATTCAACGCTTGCTTCAATCCCCCTCTGCACTGGTAATTCTGCCAATACAGGATTGGCTTTCATTAGAGACACGCTATAACGAACTTCCTTGGGCGAACGAACAGATCAACTATCCGGAAGATCCTGCCCGATCGTGGCGATACCGGCTCCCCTTTGTTCTGTAGCACTAAGCGCAACTTCCCCTACCACCTTCAGTCCCTGCGCCGTGCCGTTCCACGAAACCTATATACCTATCAGCTGAAACCTATATAGGTATCATCCGAAACTTATATACCTATCGATTGAAACCTATATACCTTTTAAGAAAGCGCTCCTCCTCCCTTCTCAATAGCTTCCTTTATGCGGAGGAACCGAAGGTATGGGTCACGAGAAAAATCACAAAGACAATGCTTCTCCTCTTTCTATTATTGTACGTCTCCGAATAGAAGCTTTTACGCCTGTCAAGATAGAAACGTATGCACAAATGCCGTTTTTTTGTTAGCTTCGCGGCGGTAATGAAAAGGTTGCTCAATTGGTTTCGCATTCTCGGACGCTTCGTGCGGAAGGAGTTCATACACATATTTAGAGATATGCGTACCCTAATCATTATTCTTGCCCTACCGGTGGCTCTGGTAGCTATATTCGGGTTTGCGCTTACTACCGATATTGGCGAGCTACGACTACTCGTAATTACCCCTGAAAGAAGCTCCTTTATCAATGAATTGGCTGCCAAGCTGGATGCATCTTCAAGCATTGATGTGGTGGAAGTAGCCCCTCCGAGCATAACAGATCCCGATGAAATGCTCCGAAAGCGTAAGATTGATGCCGTGCTCACCTTTGAGGGCCAATTTGAATCACGCCTTATACGGGGCGAGAAGCCCTCGGTTCAGCTTGCCATTGATGCCATAGACCCCAACATGGTCAATATGGGTGCCGGCATTATCGCAGGCATCTTTACGCAATTCGTTACTGATCGGTTTGGCGCGGCGCTCAGTACATCGCAAATGCCTACACTAACCACGCACACCACATTGCTCTTTAACCCGGAAATGAAGGCTTCCTACTACTTTGTACCGGGCATAATGGGGCTGGTACTGATGATTGTATGTGCTGTAATGACGAGCGTATCGATTGTGCGGGAAAAGGAGTATGGTTCAATGGAACTATTGCTGACGGGGCCCGTCCATCCGGGCATTATCATTACGGCAAAGGCTATTCCGTACTTCCTTATCAGTTGCATCAATATAGCTTCCATACTGCTACTGTCGCGCTTTGTGCTGAAAGTGCCGTTGGAGGGCTCGCTGTTGGCCATAACTTTCATATCGGCTCTGTTCATTCTGGTATCTTTGCTGCTGGGGCTATTCATCTCCACGGTCACGGAAACACAGCTATCTGCTCAAATTGCGAGTGGAGTGGGGCTATTGCTACCGGTATCTATGTTGTCGGGGATGATTTTTCCCATTGAGAGCATGCCACACTGGCTCACGTACGTATCGCTAATCATTCCCGCCAAATGGTACGTTGAAGCGATTAAAAAGCTGATGCTACAAGGCTTATCGTGGGCAGATGTACAAATTGAAATATACGTATTGCTCGGAATGGCGGTAGTACTTGCCTCCGTAGCCATACTAACTTTCAAAAACAGATTGGAGTAAGGCGTCATGCTACGTTATCTGCTGGGGAAAGAGTTCAAGCTGCTGTGGCGTACGCCATTACTGCGCTACATGAATATATTCTATCCGATCGTAATCCTTTTGATGCTCCCTTGGGCGACCAATATGGACATAAACAGCCTTAAGACCATCATTCTGGACGAAGATCACTCAACGCTATCGGAGGAACTAAGCCGGCATTTCACGCGAAGCGGCTACTTTATCACAAATGAAAGCGTTGCGAGCTATCGTCAGGCGCAAGAAGCGATGTACGCCAACCGCGCGGATGTAATCATAACCATACCGAAAGGATTTGAAAAGGCGCTGTATCGAAGCGAACAAACGGATATTTCCGTGGTAGTAAACGCTATCAACGCGACAAAAGGCGCATTGGCAGACAGCTATTCGGGGCAGATTGTCAGTTCCTTTGTACGTAATTTTCGGGAACAGCTACTAATCGGTACAGTGGAAGAGCAGTTTGTCAACCCCGTTCACTTTAGTGAAGTTTCGCTGTATAATCCGTCGCACAACTACCGATCCTTTGTCATTCCGGGGCTTATTACTATGATTTTCACGCTTACGGCTCTTATTATGCCAGCGGTCGGACTGGTGCAGGAAAAGGAATTCGGCACTATTGAGCAGCTCAATGTAACGCCGGTAAAGGGTTATCAGGTCATTCTATCCAAGAGCATCCCCTATTGGTGCGTTAATATGGTTATGGTGCCCGTCAGCATTCTGTTAGTCGGATTGGTATATAACATTTGGCCTTCCGGCTCCATACCGGGCATCTTGCTCGCCACACTACTCTTTTCTATCGGACAAACCGGATTGGGATTGCTGCTCGGCAACTACTCGGATCGATTGCAGCAACTGATGTTCAGCGCCATCTTTCTGATGATGATTTCGCTTTTAATGAGTGGCTTGTTCACGCCTATCGGAGGTATGCCGCAATGGGCTAAATGCGTTGCCTATGCGCAACCCCTAACCTTCTTCATTAGGGATATGCGTTCCCTCTTTTTGCGCGGAAGCTCCATTGCCGATCTTTGGCGTGATTACGTCATTCTCTCCGCTTTTGCCGTGGGATTGTTCTCCGTTGGCTTCCTAACCTATCACAAGCGAGTCTAATCCCGATACAACATAGTGTGCGCTGCGTGGAGTAGTTCCCGCCCGAGCTGATCGTGAGTGCACAGCGTTTCGTAGGGCAAATCCTCCGTTAGCACGCCACAGGATACATCTTCCGGTACTTCGCCTCGATTAGCGGCATCGTAATCTTTGCTCCAATCTCCGTAATAGTAGGTTTCAAGGGCACGGTGCTCCGCTTCGGCTTTAGCCAATTCTTCCAGCATAAGTGAGGCACGTTCGTAGAGCGCATTCAACGTTTCCATGCGCGCCTCCATCTCCTTTACCACCTTTAACCGTTTTTCGTCCATCATAATACTTTTGCAATTAGTTGCTCTATGTTGCGATTCAAGTAAAGCGTACCGTTCTTATCCATCCAAACCGAGTTATTGGGCGCTTGAACGGTCTTTTGCTTTCCGCGAGCAAATGCCCGCTTCGAACCGACCTCCATACGCCTTGTATAGGGATAAATCCGTACTTCCACACCGCGCCTCCAGTCAAACGAGAGATATTCGGGATGCTTCTGCTCTCCCAGCACGCGAAGCGTTTTACCGGGGAACAGCTCTGCGAAGGGCACGTATGCCTCTTCCGTCAGCCGAGGTAGCATGCCTTCCAGGCCCCAAAGGGCACATAAGTACCGGTTCAGCTCTGTATTCAGTAAAACTCCGTGCGGCACTGTTCCGTTCGGATGATACACGCCTAAGAATACATCCTCTGCCGTGTGCCCCTTTGTAGTAAAGCCGAATGGCATACGACTGCGATAAATGGCGGCTACCGCATCCGATAACGCCGAACCGTACATACTGGTCGCGGCAAGCGAATCCCGATCCAACGGCGAATGCTTATAATCGCGTGCTGTATAGATGCGATGCAAATCCTCCTTAGTAAGCGTAATTCCGGCATATGTACGGAAAAACTCTTCTGCCCTATCGCGGTCCGCCGCATTAAGTTGCTCCGCCATTCCGCTTGCCGTCCGCTGAACAGAAGTCAGCAATCCGAACAGTTCCTCCGCTGAAGCCTTATCGTAATGCGGCAAGGTAGCATCCCCCACGCTCAATCCGCTATTGCCATGATCCGGAACCACCACAACGGCGGTTTCTCCGTTGTGCTTAGCGTAGTCCAACGCCACCCGTACTGCGCGGTCAAAAGCAAGCATTTCAGTAGCAATCCCCACGGGGTCGTTTGCGTGAGCCGCCCAATCCACCTTGCTGCCCTCTACCATTAGGAAGAAGCCATCATTATTGTTTGTGGAGAGGCACTCCAATGCCTTCGCCGTCATCTCTGCCAATGAAGGAACCGCCGCTGTATCCCGATCCAGATCGAACGGCATCGCTTTCTTGCCGAACAAGCACCACAGCGAGCTTCCCTTGTACGCCCTCATTGCCGCAAGGTTATCCTCAATCAACGGTATTTGAGCCGATGCAAGCAAATCTCGTTCCTCTTTCTTCAAAATTGATGTACCACCGCCGAGCATTACGTCTACCGGCAACGAAGCCATCTGGGGTGAAAGCATATCGTAGCGGCGACGATCGTAACTATGTGCTACGCAATCAGCCGGTGTTGCATGCGGATATTCACAAGTAACCACCAGCCCGATCCTTTTGTGCAGCTTCCATTTGCCCGCTTCGGCTAACGTTACCGCAGGGCGAAGCGACCGGGTGCTGTCCGTGGGAACAATATCGTGATCGGTAACCTCCGGATAGGTTGAAATAAAACCGGTCTGGCTCACCACGCCGCTCATATAACAGGAGGTGGTAGGCGCCGAGTCACCTATGGGCGCATCGGACGAGTAAGTAATGATCGTTCCGCGCAGCAAGTCGTCGATAGTAAGATGATGCTGATCAGGTGCGTTGTAGCGCTGATACCACCGCGCTAACGAAAGAGCCGATAACGAGGTGCCGTCCGGTATCATCACAATGATATTCTTGACCGGTGCAATCGTATCAGGAAGAGCCGCGTGTAAGGGAAAGACGGCAACCAAACCGACCAATGCAAGCGCCACTCGGAGCGTATTGCCGAGCTTTATACCTGTAATTCCGCCTATGCCACCCATGCTGCGAAGCAGCTTATCTGTACTGCAGACTGTTCTACCCATAATGCTACGTATTCTGCTTTTCATAAATTCGTTCTCTCTGTTGCAAAGGTACGCACTATTCGCAAGTGCATAATCAACGATTTCCTATGAGCGACCCACAATTCGCCCCCAACACCTTCACCCACCACTGCGCACCTTTACCTGACAACCCACGCACGCACCGCTCCACCCCAGCGCACCTTCATCAAGCAACCCATGTACGTTCGCGCGCTTTTCTACCGAGGGATGGGAGCTGTTGTACGATGAGAACGGAGTGTTTCTCCCATACTAACAAATCGGGTCTCCCATACAATCAAATCGTTGCCCCCATGCTGTCCGAGAGGATACACGGAGGTATCGGGGAAAAGTCTATAGAGTATCCGAGGAAAGTCTATAGAGTTTTTCCAGAAAGTCTATAGAGTTTTCCGAAAAAGTCTATAGAGTATTTTCCGAAAGTCTATAGACTTTTCTCCGACCGCACCGTACATCCGCTCCGATCCATCCCATCCTCCGCTCCGATTCCTTCATGCAAACGGTCGGCTAGCTCCGATTCCTCGCCATAACATCACCTATCCCCGGCTCCGCAACCTTCGTACAAACGACCTGCATTCTTGAATCTTCTGCAACAACATCTCCCATACACAGCTTCGTACCTCCGAACAAACGCTCCAATACCACCCCTACCTTGCCTCATCATTGCCCAACCGTCTCTGGATTTCTTACTTGCAAACGGTTTAATAGCTAGCATCCGCTGCTCCGGTAGCAGTCATCTTTTGTTCGGACAGCAGTCGATACGCACGTCTATAAGCTCGAGCCTATTTTTCAGGAGGCAGTATTCCGTGATGCAGGGTCTCCAATAGCACAAGCGGATCTGTACGATTAGATTCGGATTCATCAGGAGTGAGCCGCTCTTTTCGCCCGCGAATTATTGTCGGGTTGTCGGGGATTTTGATGCCGAAAGCTCAGCTCCTCGCCCTTCATATAGGGGCGAAATGCAACGGAAAAGGTATCTTTGCAACGATAAAGTGAGGCAGATAGCAGAACTTCAATTAGATAAAGTGACGAGTAACTGCTACTAGCAGGAACGAAGACGCAGATAGTGTGCAACTACAAGGGGTGTGATCCGAAAAGAGATATAGTGGACGGCTATTCAAATTAAGAAGAGTAAGCTGTGGCAAGGATAGCCGAAACGCGCAGAGATAATCGCATGAAGGCGAAGGACAAACAGGAAAAAGCGAACGAAAATCAGGAAGAGACGAACGGAAGCAAGAGAGCTCTGTTCGCATCCGGAGCGATAAGCGTCCGCGGCGCATCCGTACACAACCTCAAACGGGTTGATACAGACATACCGCGCCATAAGCTTACGGTGGTTACCGGACTGAGCGGAAGCGGCAAATCGAGCTTGGTTTTCGATGTTCTGTTGGCGGAAGGCCGAAGGCGCTATATCGAAACCTTTTCGTCCTACGCACGCACGTTCCTATCGGGTAATGAGCGTCCGGAAGTGGAATCCATCGACGGATTAAGCCCGGTGGTAGCTATCGAGCAGAAGACGGCATCAACCAATCCGCGCAGCACTGTGGGCACCATTACGGAAATATGGGATTTTATCCGCCTTCTGTATGCTCGTTGTGGCACTCCCTATTCACAAAAGACCGGTAAGGCGCTGCAACGCTTCAGCGAAGAGGAACTGATACGACTGATTCAAGGGGACTACTCGGAGGAAGGTATAGAAATACTTGCTCCCATTGTACGTGGGCGAAAAGGACATTACCGCGAATTGCTGGACCGCATGCGGCGCAAAGGCTATTTAAATGTGCTGGTCGACGGTGCAATGCGCGAACTAACCGCAGGAATGAAGCTGGATCGGTACAAAACCCACGATGTGGCGGTCGTGATCGATAAGTTTGTGGCATCGGAAGCTATGGAGCAACGCATCGGCGAAGCGGTGCGTTTGGCTCTGAGAGAGGGCGACGGAATGGTATTGGTTCGCAAACGAACGGACGGAACAACGCGGTTATTTTCCACAAAGCTGATTGATTTGGAGAGCGGCATCTCGTACGAAGAGCCGTCACCGGCTACCTTTTCGTTCAATTCGCCTCGCGGTTGGTGCCCACACTGCATGGGACTCGGTACCGTGCATCGGCTGGATCGAAGCAAATTGGTTACAGACGGCTCGGCAAGCATTGCTGAGGGCGGCTTTCCACTACTGAAACGTAAGGAACTGAAAGGATATTTGCCGGAAATCAAGAAGGAGCTTGCCCAAGCGGGCTTCGGGTGGAATACACCGCTGAATGAACTGCCGGACGAATTGATGGATAAGCTGATCAACGGAGAAGCAGATGCAGATCTATCGAACGATTTGTTCCTGGGTGCCATGAAGTACCTATTCTTCAATGATCTACTTGGAGAGGATCTTTCGCTGGAGGAATATGCCTCCTCGGTTCCTTGTCCGCAGTGCGGCGGAAGCCGTCTGAGTGCGGAAGCGCGCTCGTACCGTATTGGAGATTGGGGAATTGCCGACCTAAATGCAATGGAGTGTGATAAACTGCTCGCATTACTGCCAACGCTAAAGGCGTCTGTTCGCGAGCAGCTTCGGCCGGTTGCGGGGGAAATAGTCAAGGAGATAGAGACGCGTTTGCGCTTTTTGGTCAATGTGGGCTTGGATTATCTCTCGTTAGAACGTACAGCGTCTTCGCTAAGCGGAGGAGAGAGCCAGCGCATTCGCTTAGCGGCACAAATAGGTACCGGGTTAGTGGAAGTTCTATACCTACTGGACGAACCGGGTATCGGTTTGCATAAGCGGGATTGCCGTTTGCTGATTGATTCGCTGAAGAAACTCCGGGACGGTGACAATACCATTGTAGTGGTAGAGCATGACCGCGATATGATGCTCGCAGCGGATTACCTCATTGATTTAGGTCCCGGGGCGGGACGCTTGGGCGGAAAGGTAGTGTTTCAGGGCACGCCTGAGGAGATTGTCACTGCGCATACCATCACAGCGGATTACTTAAACGGCATCAAAAGAATTGAAGTCCCCAAAGAACGACGGAAGGGAAACGGGCACTTTATCACGTTGAAGGGGGCAACAGGGAACAATCTGAAAGGAGATACGTTCAAGCTCCCGCTGGGATGCTTCGTCTGCGTAACAGGTGTTTCCGGAAGTGGTAAGTCGTCCATTGTAAATGGTACATTGGTGCCTGCGGTCCGTAAGTTACTGTACCGGGCATTAGAGGAGCCGTTGCCCTATAAAGCAATAGAAGGGTTAGAAAACATCGACAAGATCGCCGTAGTTGATCAGTCGCCTTTGGGACGCACGCCGCGTAGCAATCCGGCAACTTATACGGGGCTGTTCACCGATATACGTAAAATCTTCGTTGCTCTTCCGGAAAGCAGAGCACGAGGGTATAAGCCTGGGCGCTTTTCCTTTAACGTGGCCGGAGGTCGTTGCGAAGAATGTAAAGGAAACGGATACAAGACCATCGGGATGAGGTTTCTGCCTGATGTGACAGTTCCCTGCAGCGTTTGCAACGGCAGGCGCTATTCAAGGGAAACTTTGGAGGTACGCTATAAAGGTAAGTCCATTGCAGACGTGTTAGATATGACATTTAACCAGGCGGCAGAGTTCTTTGAAAATATCCCCTCTATTGCGCCGCGCTTAGAAGTAATGCGCCGGGTTGGATTGGGCTATATCAAGCTGGGACAACCCTCCATTACATTAAGCGGAGGCGAAAGCCAGCGTGTGAAACTTGCCGGGGAACTATCCAAGCGCGATACCGGCAAAACACTATACATACTGGATGAACCAACGACAGGGCTTCACTTTGACGATATAAGGCTTTTGCTCAGTCTAATATCGGGATTGGTGGATCGCGGCAATACCGTTTTGGTCATTGAACACGATATGGATGTTATCAAATCGGCAGATTGGATCATCGATATGGGTCCTGAGGGCGGAGACGATGGCGGAAAGATACTATTTGAAGGAACGCCGGAAGCGCTGGCACGTAAGCGAACGGGCTATACGGGAAGCTTTCTGAAGGAAGAATTGAATCGATGGAAGTGAAGGCGGAACGGATTATTCTCGGCGTTGACCCGGGAACGGTAGTTATGGGTTACGGATTGCTCCAAACCAACGGCTCCAAACCTAAGTATTTGGCGATGGGGATCATTGAATTGGGCAAGCTGACCGATCCTTACTTACGTTTGAAACGCATCTACGATCGTATCACGGGAATTATCGCCGAGTTCCTCCCGGATGAAATGGCGATAGAGGCCCCTTTCTATGGTAAGAACGTGCAAAGTATGCTCAAGTTGGGTCGCGCTCAGGGAGTAGCTATTGCAGCAGCTCTGGCACGTGATTTGCCTATAACCGAGTATGCACCACGACGAATCAAACAATCGATAACAGGGCACGGCGATGCCTCCAAGGAACAGGTTGCCGAAATGTTGCAACGTTTGTTGCGCATCCCCGATAGCGATATGCTTCCTGCATTAGACGCAACGGACGGGTTGGCAGCTGCACTATGCCATTTTTATCAAACTTCTAATCCGTTGGCTTCAGGTACCCGTGTGCTACGCGATTGGAAAGACTTTGTAAAGAACAACCCGGGTAGGATAAGCAATCCGTATAAAAAGGAATGAAACGTTTACACATCTATATGCTGAAGCAGTTCATTCCCCTGCTTCTCATGACTGCTTCAATCTGCTGGTTTGTGGTGGTGATGCAGTTCTTGTGGCGTTATACGGACGATTTTGTTGGCAAAGGATTGGCACTTTCCACTCTAATGGAGGCGTTTGTGCAAGTGGCGTTGATGAGCCTCCCTACAGCGCTACCATTAGGCATTCTGCTGGCTTCACTAATGACCTTTGGCGGGTTGGGCGAACGATTGGAGCTTTTGGCGATTAAAAGTGCCGGTGTATCGCTACACCGCACGATGCTTCCCCTAATCGGGATTATTGTGGCCATAAGTGTGGGGCTCTTTTTCTACCTTAATATCGTGATGATGGATGCCCAAGTACGCTTCTACCAGATAGCTTTCTCGGCACGCTACAAGCAACCGGACTTGGAAATTCCCGAGGGAAGCTTTTACAACGGAATTAGCGACTACAGCATCTTCGTTAAGAAGAAAATACCGAAAGATCGTTCTCTCAGCGGAGTACTGATATACGATATTTCCGGAGGTTTTGATGCCACACGCATCATTCGAGCCGATTCGGGCAAGTTGGTAATGGATGCCTCTAAAACGTTCCTTACCTTAGACCTATGGAGGGGCGAGAGCTTTCAGCAGCTCAAAAGCGGATTGCGCGAAGGAACTGAAAACACCTATTCACAAGATGTGGCACGTTCCTATTTTAAAGAGCACTTTGCTTACAAGCAGATTGTTATTCCTTTTGATGCCAACTTTGAGCTGCAGAGCGATGAGGGATTGCGCGATCAGTTTGTCGGAAAGAATCTTCACCAGCTTACCGTGTATATCCAAGATACGGCGCGCTACGCCCTGGATAGCATTGGCACACAAAATGCCGATCTCATTATGGAACGTGTACACGAAGATCGCGGCGGCGCACTCTCAGCCGATCAGGCAAAGAAAGAGGCGTATATCGCCAAAACACGAAAGCAGCAGCGCATAGTGCCGTTGGACAGCGTACTTGCGTCAATTCCTTTTTCTGAAGCTGAGGCCGCGATGCAAGCGGGAATGGAACAACTGAATACTCTATCTCAGGATGCGGAGGGCAGATTCAATGAATACGATTGGCAAGCCTACTTCTACCGTACGCACGATCAGGAACGTCATCGTAAGTTCACCTTCCCGGTGGCATGCCTACTCTTCTTCTTTATCGGTGCGCCTTTGGGAGCCATCATTCGCAAGGGCGGTATCGGTACGCCAATGGTTGTATGCGTACTAATCTTCATTATCTACTACATGATTGATACCTACGGATACAAAATGGGGTATAATGGCGAGTGGCCTGTTTGGATAGGTATGTGGCTTTCCTCGTTCGTTTTGCTACCGCTCGGCGTTTATCTCACTATTCAAGCGGCAAAGGACTCCGCAACGCTTAATGTAGATGCTATAGTGGAAAGAATCAAAAGCGTCTTCCGACCCGTGAAGCAACGCGAAGTAACTCGTCGCGAACTCATCATCATTCGTACCACTACAAGTAAGGCACTGGAGGAAGTCACTCTTGCGCAAAACGAAATCAATACACTCAAAGCCAATCCTTTCCTAGCAAAAGGAGTCTTTCGGCATCGCCATTTACTTGCGCTCAATAAGCAATTGCGTATCGCCAACGGACAGCTAAACCATATGATTGATAAGCTGATTGACTTGGATGACTTGCTCGTACTACGCTATTTGGGCAATCTACCGGCGGAAAGGCGTTACTTCTCGTTACTTATTCCCCGTTCGCGTGCGCTCTTTATAGCTTTATTGCTCTTTTTACCCCTCTCTTTGCCCTTTATTCTGTACCTTTACAAGCGTAAACAGAAAGAAAACAAGAGAATAGAGCTCCTCGAAACTACCCTAAAGCTAATCGCAACCCGAATTGAAGAGATAAACACCATAGGGAAAGAAGAAAGCTCCCACTCGTAATCAAGCAATGGAAAAAGGAAAGCTAAGTACTATCGAAGAGGCTTTGGAAGCCTTCAAAAAGGGAGAGTTTGTTATCGTTGTGGACGATGAGGATCGCGAAAACGAAGGCGACTTTATCATAGCTGCCGAAAAGATTACTCCCGAAAAGGTCAACTTTATGATGCAGTACGGGCGCGGCGTACTCTGCGCTCCCGTCAGTGAGGAAGTAGCGGAACGGCTCGAGCTGCCTATGCAGGTAGACGATAACACTTCGCTACACGAAACTCCTTTCACCGTAACCGTTGATCTTATCGGTCACGGCTGTACTACCGGTGTATCGATGCACGACCGCGCTATGACCATACTCGCCTTAGCGAATCCGAATACACAACCCGGCGATCTGGGACGTCCCGGGCACGTTAATCCGCTACGGGCACGCTCTCGTGGGGTATTGCGTCGTGCCGGTCATACCGAAGCGGCAATCGACTTGGCGCGCCTTGCCGGCATGCAGCCTGTTGCTGCTCTAATCGAGATTATTAACGAAGACGGCACAATGGCGCGTTTGCCTCAACTCTTTAAGGTTGCCGAAAAGTGGAACCTACATATTATTTCCATCAAGGACCTTATCGCCTACCGCCTTCGTACCGATAATATTCTTGAACAGGGTGCCCGTATACACCTTCCTACTCATTACGGAGATTTTGACCTCATTCCCTTCCGCCAGAAGAGTAACGGACGCGAACATATCGCCCTCATTAAAGGCTCCTTTACGCCAGATGAACCGGTATTGGTACGTGTCCACTCCAGCTGTGCCACCGGTGATATTTTCGGTTCTTGCCGTTGCGAATGTGGCGAACAGCTCCACCTTGCTATGGAAACCATCGAAAAGGAAGGCAAGGGCGTAGTTATATACCTAAATCAGGAAGGACGTGGCATTGGGCTGATGGCTAAGATGAAGGCTTATAAACTACAGGAAAACGGCTACGATACGGTAGATGCCAACCTCCATTTAGGCTACGAAGCCGATGAACGTGATTACGGTGTAGGCGCACAAATGCTCCGAAGCATCGGCGTGGGCAAAATGCGCCTTATGACCAATAACCCCGTTAAGCGTATCGGCCTTGAAAGCTACGGATTGGAAATAGCTGAAGTGGTTCCCCTTGAAATAAAGCCTAACCCATACAACGAAGATTACCTCCGCACTAAAAAGGAACGTATGGGGCACAAACTGCATAACGTTAAGTAACACCTAAACAACAACGAACGAACAAATAATCATGAGAAAACTTCTTTATTGGGCAGCTGCTTTTGCACTTACGCTCACTACTGCCTTTGCGCAGCAAGCTTACGACATTCGGCTTAACCTCAATCCTCCCGTAAAGGTACCGCTTCGTCAAACTATGAAGCAGGAACAGCTCATTTCTTTCTCCGGACAAGAAATGAAGGTATCCAATACCGTACGCTCCGAGTTTGTCTTCTCCGTTACGGAAAAGAAGGGCGATAACTATATGATATCTGCCATCATCAATAAAATCGAGGGCGAAGGCGAATCAATGGGACAAACCTTTAAGATGTCCTCAGAAGATGCCACTGAAACCGAACAGAACAAAGAGCTCAAGAAGATTACCCATAAGGTGGTTCAAGCCGAAGTAACTCCTTACTTTGAGTTGGTTGGCGAACCGGTTGCCGTTACCGAAGGGACCGATGCCGCCACGGCTAAGCAGGTAATCAACACATTCACCGGTGTTATGTCCGGTATGTACCATGCAGCCGTTAAGAAAGGCGAATCATGGACGGTTACCGAAGAAGAGGCTCACACCACAACCACCTACACGCTCTCCGATGTAACCGAAGGCTCGTTCCTAATTACCGGTAAAGTGAAACTCGAAGGCGAGTTCCAAGGCGTTGCCATAAGCGGTGAAGGAAATCTGAATGTAGAACTCGATCGCGCCACCGGTGTGCCCATCTACGGACTGATGACCCTTCCCCTCGCCGGAAGTATGATGGCGCAGGGAACGATGGTCAACGTGAAGGCAGACAGCACTACCTCCTTCGAGCTGGCTCAGTAACCAACTTACTCTCAAGCGCCGCTGACGTAACCCGTCACCAACGACGTAAGAAGCATAAGAACCTGCAGATGCGTGGCATCTACAGGTTCTTTTTTCGTTTCCCTTTCTCGTTTCGCTCCTACGCCCGTACGGTGTGGCGCGTAACGACTAACTATTCCATTTACACGGTCCGTTGTAGCAACTGGCCAGCGCCAACTTGTCGTTTTCTCTAAAGTAGAGCGATCCACCCTTGGCGTAGAATATGGGATTATCTGCGCTAATGCGAACATATGGCGGATGAGGTTTGGCAGAGACGTCCACCGGATCATCATAATAGAAGTCCGGTGCAATCTCCTTCAAACTGGCTGGAAGGTCAATCAGTTTTACGTATGGGAACGAATAGTACCCAATACGTTCTACCCCCTCAGGTATTGAAACCTTGTAAGAAGGAAATATACCGAAAGCCTCCGAACCAATCTCCCGAACGGAAGAAGGGATCTCAAGATGTTCCAATTCATTTCCATTAAAACACTTGTCGGGAATGACACGCAGGTGCCGCGGTAGCCTTAAGCTTTTAAGATGATGATAGCCGTAAAAGGCTCCTATCCCCAATTCCGTTACCGAATCGGGAAGCTCAAGAACGTCCAGATTATCTACACTGTTAAATGCGTATTCCCCAATGTATCGTAATTCTTGGGAAAAGGTTATGTGCTTGATGCGATCCGCACCGCAAAAGGCTACATTCCCGATCCGCTCGATTCCCTCCAACACAAGCGTTTCAGGCACCTGCTGCATGTGAATAAGCGTCCGCATATCTGAGGTGAAGATATTTCCCTCCTTGGTTACCCGAAACAAGCTATCATTGTCCCGGTTCATGATCATTTTAATGAGCGGTGGGAGCTCAAACCCTCCCCCTTCAATCCAAAATTGCATTCTACTCTCGTAGACGGATCGATACCCATCACTGTAGACAGTTTCATCTAACTTCAGCGTACCAAGGGTAATTGTTTTGTACTCTTTATAATCAAAGAGCTCGGCAAAGGCATATATCTGCTCATCTGTAGCATATCCCACTAATCTGATATGTGCCACCTTCCCCTGCTGCGCCTTCCATTCCGCGTACGCATTTGTGCTTACATCGTACTCTTTTACCTCCATCATACCATTGTTCTCCATGTTCATGTTCAACTTTTGATCCATCTTCTTATCTCCAATTATCTATTCAGCTACCGTCCAATCGCCATTCAAACGAGCCGAGACTTCCTAATCCACCGAAGCATTTCCGCCTGAGTTTGCCCCTTTGCCGGCAAGAGCTTTAAGCACACTGAGCAACATCTCGCTTGAGACAAAGCCACAAACGAAGCTGTTGATTCGATACTTCTCCGTTGCAAATATATGCGATTGAGCAAGAACAACGATTCATTTTCGCTCGCCGCTCCTGGCTTTCCGCCCATTCCTTCAAACCTCTGCACCCATTTCTACATAGCTCCTCAACTCTTTCTTCGTACATCCTCAACCATTTCTTTATACTTTCTCGATCATTTCTTTATACTTTCTCAACCATTCCTACGTACCTTCTCGATAAATCATTTAAAGGATTTATATAAACTGCTTAAAGGATTTATACGCGTACTTTAAAGGATTTGTACAAATCCTTTAAACAATTTGTTGAACATCTACGTACAAATAGTCGAGACTCTTCGTAAAAACAGTTGAGCTTCTTCGTACAAGCCGGTGGAAAGCTACGTACAATTTGTAGGACTTTGGGGTAGGAGGAGCGAAGGGGACGGTAGCAGAGGGGACGATGAAAGGATGTTCCGCGGCAAAAAGTCCCCCGAAACAGAGCGAAAAGAACGAAAGACGTGGCCGGCATTGTAGGCTATTGACTACCTTTGTTGCAGGAAAACGATAAGGGAACTGTCGGACGACATTATGAAACATACAGCTCGGTATCTGAGCCTCTGCCTCTTGTTTGCATTAGGCACGGTGCTTCCGTTGATCGGTTCCGCAAGGGGCGGTGGCGCACCAAGGCAGATCGCGCGGGCGGCTCGCTATATTTCAAGTGATTCGGTTCATGTTTCGCGGGACAACTCCGCAAAGGGCGGGAGCGTACCAAGGCACATCGTGAGGGCGGCTCGCTATGTTTCGGGCGATTCGGTAGCGGAACGTGCGGAGCCGGAAGCTTCTGAAGTGATCGGACTTATCGAAGACGGGTACGTGAAGGAGGAACTTATTGATGACTTTCTGGATAGTTACGTCAACGCACGTACCGAAGAGCGGGAACACGGCAGGCTCAGCGTGAACAAGCTCTCCCTTGCGGCGCTTCGCGACAGCCTTGGCGTGGATAGTCTGCAGGCGGCTTCGCTCGTAGCCTATCGGCATCGGAAAAACGGCAATATCCGTTCCGTTGCCGAACTCAAGCTAATTCCTTACTGGGATAAAAGAACCATTGAGCGCGTGGCTCCGCTCATTACGTATGAGGAGATACCGGTTGCAAGCTGGCGAAAGCCCTCCGGAGAAGTAACTTTAAGCGGAGGGATGCCGTTCGGGGTACGGAACGATATTTGGGAAGATACGTACTTAGGCGCGCCTTACGAGATTCAATTGCGCGCAAGAGGACGAGCATCCGACATCGAATATGGCGTGCTGGCGGACAAAGATCGGTATGAGCCGATCTTTGCGTACGATACGAAAGGGTTCGATTCGTATGGCGCTTTTCTGAGTTATACGCCCCAAAAGGGTATTCTGAAGCAACTTATTCTCGGCGATTACGGGCTTAGTTGGGGCTTGGGACTGGTGGCGCGACACAGCTTTATGCACGGCGTGGTTCCGTACAGCAGTAACTTGCGACGGGAGAAGGCATTGCGCCGCGTATTGAGCGATAACTATAACACGCGTTTTCGGGGTGCCGCCGTGGAATTGGGGCTGAAAGATTTCGGGCTGATCCTTGCTTTTTCGCGCCAACGTAAGGACGGGAGCTTCATTGAAGAGGATAATCTGATTACGTCGCTACGGCCCGAAACGCCGCATCGAACGGAAAAAGAGCTGGAAAGAAGGCATCGTATTGCGGAAAACTGCTTTGCCGGTCGCTTGCAATGGGGACGCGGCACGCTACAGCTGGGCGTTAACGGGATGCTGATCCGGTGGGACGGAGCTACCGCGGCGCATCTTCCGGGCTATAGCAACCATCCGTTCCTCGAAAATGTGGTTCGTAGCTACGTATTCTCGGCTGATGGCAAGTGGACGGCACAGAGCGGTCGGCTCGCTTTAGGGATGGAAGCCGCCGTATCAGAGGGAAACGGTGCGGCAGTTACGGCTACTTGTCGCTATAACAGTGGTGAAAGCGGGATTTTGCTTCTATCTGCGCGACACCTATCAGGGGGCTTTGTATCGCTAAATGGCAATTCGCTGACTCACTTCAGCACACCGGGCAACGAACAGGGGCTGTTTGTTCGCTACAGAAGTGCACTTCCCTATCAATTAACGCTTGATAGTTATTTGGATCTCTACCGATCACTTCGCCCGCGAGCACGCTCAAAAGAAGAGCAAATCAAGGGATTTGCCGCGTCGGCCACGCTTACTTATACGCGGAATAACCGAAGCAAAGTGTACGGAAGCGTAACCCTTCGCAAGCAAAACGTCACAGAATTGGTCACACGCGTGCTTCTGGGCAGCGAATGGCAAGCCGCCACACGCTGGCGGATGCGCTTAATGGGGCAATACAAACGTACCCATGCGGAGGAGGAAGGCTTAATGCTCGCGCTGCAAGGGAGCTATCGCCCAACCGAAAGCATAAAGCTGAGCCTACTCGGCGGCTATTTTGCGACCACAAGCTTTGCTGCACGCACGTATCTCTACGTTCCCCGCGTACGTTACACACGTATGCGCTCAATGTTCTACGGCAAAGGCGGCGTGGCGAGCGTGCAATTGGCTCTAAAGAAAGGTAATTGGCGCATGGAAGGCGCCTTAACTTATATAGGAACAGCATCCGAACCGGACGGAATGCCGGGAGGTTTTGACGCGGCTGTTTCCGTTTCTTATCGTTATTAACTATGATAAAGATCATTATTCAGGGCATTTTGGTTTCCTTAGCCCTATCCGTTGACGTATTTGCGGTTGCGATTGTAGAGGGACTTCAGATAAGAAGCACGCATCGGACTCGAAAGTTGCTCCAAATGGGCAGCTTCTTTGCGCTGACGAACGTAATTCTGCTGATCGGAGGTTATCTGCTGGGCGCGCCGGTGGCTGCCGTATTTGACCGGTACGACCATTGGGTTGCGCTCGGATTGCTCTTGTTAGTGGCATTACATATGCTATACGAAGTGGTTATGGGCGATAGGAAACGGCGGAAGAAGGATACGAATCGGGCGGAACAACCCGAGCCCCGAAGCGAAGAGGCAAAGATGCCTGCCGTGAAGCGTATCGTTATGATGGCACTTGCTGTAGGGATTGATGCCTTTGCCGTAGGACTAAGCTACTCCCTTTCGGGTGCCCCCATCGTTATCCACTCGGTTATTTTCTTCGTCACCACGCTTATTATCTGCTTTATTGGCGGATGGTTGGGCGGATTGGTACGGCCGGGCTTTGTCAAGGCAGCCGAAGTTGTGGGAGCGGTCGTACTCATATTGATCGGTATCAATATCGTGGTGGAGCACACCTCCCCGGAACACGAATCCGGTAGCACCTGCACTACCCTACTCATGAGCGCACAAGGGCAAGGCGAAAGTTATATACCTATCGAATGAAAGGTATATACGTTTCATCTCAAAGGTATATACCTATTGCGCAAAACTTATATACCTATTGCGAAGAACCTCTCCGGTTCTGTATGGTACGTAAGCGATTGAGATGAAAAAGGTATCTTTGTACCCGATGAAAGTTAACGAAGCAGAGTACACAGGTGCGCTCTTTAGGCGCGAGGAAGGGGTACGTATTTTAGAGCGACTTAGTGCCGCTCGGCACGTGCTCATATTGGGGCATAAGGGTCCGGACGGCGATTCGGTAGGAAGTACCTTAGCAATGAGAGCATTCCTCACTGCGTTAGGCACAAAATGTACGGTTGCTATGGACGGAACGCTCCCAAGTTCGCTCCGCAGAATGGACGGAATAGAGCAGATCTGTTCGGTTAAAGCGGGCGTTATGCCCCAAGGGCTTGTGGAAAACATTGAGGAGGCTGATCTGATCTGTTGCTTGGATTTCAACGGATTAAGCCGTATCGGCAAAACATTGGAGGATGCCTTACGGCTCAGTTTGGCACAACGCGCGCGAACGATAGTATGCATTGATCACCATCCCGAGCCGAAAACAGAAGAATTCGATATGCTTTTGAGTATACCGCGCGCTTCCGCCACGTGCCACGTGCTTGCCGTTCTTATGGGAGAAACGTTACCCCAATTGCCCGAATCCATTCGTCAATCCATTGCCACACAGTTACTTTGGGGCATTATTACCGATACGGGGCTATTCAATCACGCCTCAAGCGATCCGGATCTGTATGAGGTAGTTGCTCAACTATTGCGATTAGGCGCTCAAAAGGACTTTATCGTGAACGAAAGCTTTCACAGCCGTCAGCCGGAACGGCTTCGCTTAGAGGGATATATCTTGGAACATATGGTTATTCGGGAGGATCTTGGGGCAGCGTACTTTACGCTCAGCTTGGAGGAACTACGGCAGTTCGGTGTTCACCCGAGCGATACAGAGGGCTTTGTCAATAAACCGCTTGATATAGAGAGGGTACGTTGCAGCGCTTTCTTTCGGGAATCTACGGACGAAGGTATAAAGGTATCGATGCGTAGCAAAGGTAATTTTGCGGTAAACGAAATATGTAAAACCTGCTATGGAGGCGGAGGACATAGGAATGCCGCCGGAGGAGAGCTCCATTCCGGACGTATGGAGGAGGCGGTTTCCCTATTTCTTGACGAAATGACGCGTATTACTAAAGAAGAAGCTCACACAACAACACAACAATAATCAAACTAACCAATTATGAGAAGTAAACTGTCTTTTGGGGCGTTTTGCCTAATCGTTCTACTCGCTCTTTCCGGAGGAGGTTGCAAAAAACGCGAAGTGAAATCGTTAACGCAACTGCTCAAGGAAGAGAAAACCTATATTCGGGATTTTATCGCCAAAGAGGGATTTACCGTAAAAGAAGCGAGCGGAGAGGAAACTACGTTTGAAGCGAATATACTATACCACTTTCCGAATGGGCTCTATATGCAGGTACTGGATGCAGGTAAAGCACGTCCGGAAGTGAACAAAACCAAAGTGGTAGTGCGTTTTGCCGGATATATGTTCCAAAAAGAACCGCTATCGCCGTTCAATAACCTTACGGACGGAAGCTATCAAAATACGGAGTTCCTTTACATAGAATCGTATAATCGGGGGGCACTTCATTACAGTTTGTTGCCTTCGGCACCGGGTTACACGCTTAATTCACTTATGTGCGAAGGGCTTGCTTTCCCTATGTCACTTTTAGGGGATGGGGCACGTGTCCGTTTGATTATACCTTTCCTGCTTGGTCCGGAGGTAGCTTACAATACAGGTACACCCATGTATTGCCAAGAAGCACAATACGAATTCAGTAAACCCTAAATACAATAATGGCTTTAATCAGTTCTATTTCAGGAATCAGAGGCACTATCGGCGGCCGTTCCGATGAAGGACTTTCGCCCATTGCCACCGTCAAATTTACGGCGGCTTATGCTGCTTTCATCAGAGAAAGTACAGGTGTTAAACGACCGCGTATAGTAATTGGGCGAGATGCTCGCCTCTCGGGCGGAGCGCTGCTCCGCGTGGTTAGCGGCACCCTTCTATCGTGTGGATGCGATGTGACGGATATAGGTCTTGCCACCACGCCCACTACCGAAATGGCAGTTACGGGACTTGGGGCGCAAGGTGGTATTATCATTACAGCAAGCCATAATCCAATGAATTGGAACGCACTCAAGCTGCTCAACCACGAAGGCGAATTTCTATCCGACAAAGAGGGGCACGATGTGCTGAAACGTGCTTCAAATGAGGACTTTTGCTTTGCAGAAGTAGACGATTTGGGTAGCTTTGAGGAACGCGATTGGTTGGAAGAGCATGTACGGCAAATAGCGGCACTTCCGGAAGTGGATATACAAGCGATTAACGCAGCTAACTTCCGCGTTGCATTTGATTCAGTGAACTCAGTGGGGGGCATAGCTGTTCCTTACCTGTTGCGCGCTTTGGGCGTTGAAGAGATTATCCCTATCAATGCCGTTCCGGATGGACGTTTTAGGCATAATCCAGAGCCGTTGCCCAAACATCTGGATGCATTAGTGGAAGGTGTTACTTCGCACGCCGCATCGGTAGGTTTTGCCGTAGATCCGGATGTAGACCGCCTCGCCATTGTGGACGAAAAAGGGAACTTCTTCGGAGAGGAATATACGCTAGTTGCCGTAGCGGATTACATCCTCAGCAGCAAAGGAGCCGGAGCGACCGTATCCAACCTAAGTTCTACGCGTGCTTTGCGCATCGTAACGGAGCAACACGGAGGTAGCTATTCCGCTGCTGCCGTGGGCGAAGTGAACGTAGTAAAGAAAATGAAGGAAACAAACGCTATTATTGGTGGCGAAGGGAATGGAGGGGTCATTTATCCGGCACTTCACTACGGAAGGGATGCGTTGGTGGGTATAGCCTTATTCCTAACTTTTTTGGCAAAAGAGCGTGTTACCGTTAGCGAATTACGCTCCCGCTACCCCAATCTCTATATGGCAAAGGAGACAATCGCGCTTCCGAATCGCGAACGAGTACCGGAAATTTATAATGCTTTGGAGGCGCATTTCGCTCTGGGCGAAGCCAATCGGGAAGACGGATTAAAGCTCGATTTCACCAATAGTTGGCTACACGTACGCACCAGCAATACAGAGCCAATATTGCGCTTCTATACAGAAGCTTCGTCGCAAGAAGCTGCCGAATCCTTAGCTGCGGAAGCTCAGGGCATTGTAGCCGCTATGCTTAACCAATAATAGTAATCCATAGTTGTGGCTCGCAAAGAGAAGAAACCGCTACCCGCAGTAAGTGGGGTACAAATTGAATCTATAGCAGCTGAAGGGCAATCTATAGCTCATTTGGACGGTGAAGTGCTTTTTGTCCCATACGGTGCTCCCGGTGATGTGTGCACGGTACAAATCGTTCGGAGAAAAAGGCATTTTTCGGAGGGACGTATCCTATCCGTTGATATCCCATCTCCTCAACGAATTGAGCCTGTTTGTCCACATTTTGGCACTTGTGGCGGGTGCAAATGGCAGCACATTCCCTATTCGCTTCAGTTACAAGCTAAACAGCAACAAGTTACGGATGCACTGACGCGCATCGGAGGGGTATCGGTAGACGAGCAACTACCCATCATTGGTGCAGACGAAACCTATCGATACCGCAATAAGGTTGAATTTACCTTCAGTAACCAACGATGGGTGACTTTTGAGGAAATGGAACAGCATCCCGACGCTTCGCCCCAAAGTGGCTTAGGCTTCCATATTCCCGGGCGTTTCGATAAAGTGCTGGATATACGGGAATGCCATCTGATTACTGAAACGACCAACCGTATCCGCGATGCCGTTAGAGAGCTTACCCTCCCCCACCCGGAGCAATATCCCTATTTTAACCTCAGGGCGCAAGATGGGATGATGCGTACCATGATGCTCCGTGGCAATCAAGCCGGTGACATTATGCTACTTTTGGCTTTCGCCGAGGATAACCAAGCGGCAAGAGAACAATTGCTCAGCGCATTAGCAAAGCGTTTCCCTGAAATCAAATCGTTGCTTTGGCTCGTCAATACTAAAGCAAATGACACGTTTAACGACCTTCCGGTATATTGTTTTAGCGGAGCAGATCACATTAACGAGCAGTTAGGCGATTTAAGCTTCAAGATAGGTGCCAAATCATTCTTCCAAACGAATACACGGCAGACGCTAAAACTCTATAACGTAGTGAAGCAGTTTGCCGTGCCACAAAAGGATGATATCGTATATGACCTTTATTCCGGTACCGGCACAATAACCAACTGGGTGGCAAGAGAGTGCCGTAAAGCCATCGGTATTGAATATGTACCCGAAGCTGTGGAAGATGCGTGGGAAAACAGCCGTATAAACGGGATAACCAATACGCTTTTCTTTGCCGGTGATATGAAGGATTTGCTTACTCCGGAACTCTTTGCCGAGCACGGGAACCCGGATGTTATTATTGTTGATCCGCCCCGCGCCGGTATGCATCCATCGGTTGTGGAAACCATCATTGCAGCACATCCCGCCAAGCTTGTCTATGTTAGTTGCAACCCGGCCACTCAGGCACGAGATGCTGCTTTATTAGTAGCAGACGGCTACCGCATTGTCCGTTCGCAACCGGTAGATATGTTTCCACAGACGCATCACGTGGAGAACGTATTGCTCTTTATACCCCATGAGCCGTAGCTCGTTTCGCTTTTCGCTCTTCGTGGCGCGACGATTAATGCACGATCGCTCTGCAGGGCGCCATTCGGTAGAACGCCTCATTGGCTTTACGGTTGCAGGCGTTGCGCTGTGCCTTGCCGTTGTGCAGCTCACCTTATTGGTTTCTCAGGGATTTAACCGAGCCGTTAAGCAACGAGTTGCTTTGGCAACGGGCGACTTAGTACTATCGCCGTACGAAGGTACTGTTCCCACGCTTCAGGCGTCTGAAGAGATGCTTCGTATGCTGAGCGAAACAAGCGACATTAAGCATATCCGTCCTGTATTACAAACCACCGGAATACTCAAAAGCGATAGTGCCTTTGCTGCCGTAACCATTTGGGGCATCTCTTCTGCCCAAGAGCTTCGCGAAACGGATGAATTACTCGCCTCCGGATCAATTCCGCCATTTGATACCTTAGGTATACGCAATAATGAAGCATTGCTTTCCTTGGGTGCTGCACGCAAGTTAGACAAAAAGCCGGGCGACAAAGTTCTCTTTTACCTTTACGAAGCAGATAATATCGTAATGAAGCAGCTCAAGGTTGCCGGCATTGTCAATCTCCCCCTTTCTGCCGGTGAAACTGCTATCGTACCACTACCCTACCTACAAAAAACGCTGAGCGTAAACGAAAACACCATATCACGTATTGAGCTGTTCACGAAACGGAATGCCGATAAAGATTCCGTGCTTTCGGATGTAGTGAGCAAACTGAGCAACAGCCCCTACATAGGTGAGCAGCGTTTGGGCATCAGCACAAGCGAAGAGCTAATGCCTTCCGTCTATCGTTGGATTGATATGTTGGACGGAAACGTAGCCCTGCTAATAACCATTATGGCGATTGTAGCCGCCTTTACGATGGCAACCGGACTGATTATCCTCATTTTGGGAAGAACGCGCACAACGGGCGTACTGAAGGCAATCGGCGCCTCCAACACAACTGTGGGTGGTATTTATCTTATTTTGGCACTTCGCGTTGTCGTACGCGGCATTATTTGGGGCAATTTGATCACCGCAGGCTTAGCATTGGCGCAGTATTACGGTCATTTTCTCCGCTTGAAAGCCGATATATACTACGTTTCCTACGTTCCGCTTGCCTTTGCGTGGGATAGTTGGCTTCTTGCCAATGTAGGCGCCTTGCTGTTGGTTCTTATATTGCTTTTCCTTCCGGCTGCGGTAGTAGCGCGTATCAAGCCTGCCGAAATTCTACGTTTTCAATAGTTCGGCGGAACCTTTTCCACAGGAAGTACTGCATCACGCCACGCGTCAGTAGATACATATCAAACGCAAACCAAATGGCGTGATTTCCCCATATCGGTTGTAGCGAGTAGTATAGCGCAAAGAAAATAGCCGATGCGGCAACGATACTCCACAGTAATCCGCGCGAATAGGTAGCTCCCACGAAGATGCCGTCCCAAATAAAAGCGGCAAAGCCCGATAAAGGAACCAGAGCCACCCAATAGGCATAGCGCATCGCGGTATCGATCACTTCCGGCTTATCGCTCAAGATGCCGATAATCTGCTTAGGTAGGAAGAAGTAGAGCATCGTTGTTGCCAAAGTGGTCACAAAGGCAATGCGGAATACCATTCTAACCATCATGCGAAGTTTGCCCTCCCTCTTTTGTCCCAAATAGCGACCCGTGAGTGCTTCCGCTGCATAGGCAAACCCGTCCGTAAAATAGGAGAACAGTGAAAAGAGCTGCAAAAGCACCGTATTAGCTGCTACCGTGAGTGCACCCTCCCCTACTGATGCATATGTAAAAAAGAGCGTTACCGCGCTCAGCAGCAACGAACGCACAAAGATATCCCGTCCGGTGCCGAGGAACTCACCGAGGTGCTCCGTAGAAAAAGCATCCGTTATACGAGCAAATCGCAGCAGACGACGATATTTAATCAGCGCCACTCCGCACAGCAACAATACACCCGCATATTGCGCCACAACGGTTCCAGTAGCAAGACCATCTACTCCCCTACCGCCAAAGGTAACGAGCGAATAGCTGATCGCTATGTTCAGCACATTGATAAATATTGCGGTTGCCATGGGAGCCCGCGTGTTCTGCATCCCGATAAACCATCCGTTCAGTACATAGAGCGCAAGGGCGGCGGGCGCGCCTAACAAGGCGATGTGGATGTATCCTTCTGCCTCGCGTCCAATGCCACTTTCGTTTTGCGCCATAAAATGGGCAAATGCTGTAACGAGAGGGGTAGCAAAGGTGAGGAGCACACCGAACATCAATGCCATAAAGAGCCCGCGCACGAGATACAGATTGATACGCCGCACATTGCTCCTCCCGAACGATTGTGCCACGTAGCCCGTTGTTCCCATCCGAAGGAACCCAAAGAGCCAATAAAGCGTATTGAGCGATCCCGAAGCAATTGCCACTGCTCCGATCGCATTACCGCTTTCAAGATGACCCGCTAAGCCGACATCGACCAGCGATAACAGCGGAACCGTGATATTGGAAACGATATTCGGTAGTGCGAGCCGAACAATATGCCGCCGCATCTCCCTCTGTTCACCGGATAAATTACCACGTTTCATTCCGACCGTTCCCTTACATTCAGCGTTAAACTGCTGTGCCTTGATCCGACATCTACCCCTCGTTTGCCGAGGAGGATACTACGCCCAGCCTCGACCTTCCCCTGACTTTCATCGGTCATACTACTGCGACTTGCCCCAAGCATTCCCTTATCGCTACAAGTATTCCTCGGAGGATTAGCAAGCTTATCGCCCTGTCCCCGAAGCTCCGTACTCCTTTTTCGATATCGAGATGCCGATTCTTTCGCTTTCATTCGTAGCCCAAAGGTACCGAAAAAGCCACACCCCGAAACGCTTCATTTACTTGTCCAATAAACCCCAGCCAACAGTTTAGCAGCGCTAACCCCGATACACCAAGGAAAAACCACGCACTTCCGCCCCACTACCACCTGCCGCCTCCCACCATTTCCTCTACTCAACCTCACCATCCCTTCTACGGAACTTCGCCATTTCCTCTACCCAACGCCACCATCCCATTTATCCGACTTCGCTTACACAGCCTTACTCCTGACCCTTTCCTGCGAAGAGATACCATCGCCTCTGCGCACATTCGCGCTCTTTTCTGCGGAGGAAGCTAAGCGATTCTCCCATACAAACAAATCATTGCTTTCACGCCGTCCAAGCGTTTGTACGGAGGTATTCGGGAAAAGTCTATAGGGTATCCGAGGAAAGTCTAGAGAGTTTTTCCAGAAAGTCTATAGAGTTTTCCGAAAAAGTCTATAGAGTATTTTCAGAAAGTCTATAGAGTTTTCTCCAACCGCAAAGGACAAACGATCCGTTCACACCCATCTTCCGCTCTGATACCTCCCATTCCCTGCTCCGCTTCCTTTCTACAAACGATTCGTTGCCATCTACCCCCTGCTCCGTTATATCGGTAGAAATGTCTGCGAAAGTGCGCAGCTGTTGGGAGGCTCCTTAGGTGAGATGGGCGTGGAGTATGTGTTAGTGCGTCTCAGTAGTGGAAAGTCTGGTGAAGAAGCGTATATGCAGTGAGGGGGAACGGAAGGGGGCCGAGCGGTTGTTGCTCATAGGAAGTCGGAGCTAATCGGAAGGCATCGGATCATTTCGGATAAGTACCGATAGACTTTGATAAGTTCTGGTTAGCTCCGGTAGTAAAGAACCAGTTAGAAGGGTGGAGTGCGATGGGGCGCGTTCCTTGGGCGGTGTCACGCATATACGTATCTTTTTCTATCTTTGTATGCGGAGAGGAGCAGCAAAAAAAGAAGAACTCCGCAATAGATGAAAAACTTAATCTCAATAGAACAGTGCACGGCAGGGGATATACTAAAGATCCTCGGTCGGGCAGAGCAGTTCGAAGAGCAAACCAATCGCGACTTTATGAACGGATTGGTTGCCGCAACGCTGTTTTTTGAGCCATCCACCCGTACGCGTCTCAGCTTTGAAACAGCAGTAGTTCGCTTAGGCGGGCGCGTAATTGGCTTTAGCGATGCGCGCACTTCCAGCTCCACAAAAGGAGAAACGCTGAAAGATACCATCAAAATTGTATCCAATTACGCGGATGTAATCATAATGCGTCACTACTTAGAGGGCGCGGCTAAATACGCAGCTGAGGTAACGGAGCGGCCGATTGTGAATGCCGGCGATGGTGCGCATCAGCACCCCTCGCAGACGTTATTGGATTTGTACAGCATCAAAAAGACCCAAGGTCACTTGGAGGATTTAACCTTTGTGGTCGTTGGCGATCTGCGCTTTGGACGAACGGTGCATTCGCTCATCGAGGGTATGTCCCATTTCCGTCCGCATTTTATCTTCGTAGCGCCCGAGTCGCTTGCTCTTCCGGAGGAATACCGTCGTTACTGCATCGATAAAGGAATATCTTTTGAAGAAACAACCGACTTTACGCGTGATGTGGTGGCACGTGCCGATATTCTCTATATGACCCGCGTGCAGCAGGAACGTTTTACCGATCCTGAGGAGTACGAAGCGGTGAAAGATGTATACGTATTGGATTTGGATTTGCTCACCGATGCCAAGCCAACTATGAAAATATTGCATCCTCTGCCTCGCGTAAACGAAATTGCGCAAGAAGTGGATAATCATCCATCGGCATATTACTTTAGGCAGGCACAAAACGGACTTTATGTCCGGCAAGCCATTCTGTGTGAAGTATTAGGTATATAGGTAATGAAATGTCAGTTATGAAAGAGGACAAAAAGGAACTTTCGGTAGCCGCCATATGTAACGGAACGGTGATTGACCATATACCTCCCGATAAGTTATTCAATGTGGCATCATTATTGCATTTAGAAGATGCCACCGCACCGATTACCATCGGGAACAACTTTGCGGGACACAAACAGGGGAAAAAGGGAATCATCAAGATAGCGGATCGCTTTTTCGAAGATGATATACTGAACCGCATCGCGCTCGTGGCACCAAATGTAACGCTCAACATCATAAAGGAGTACAAAGTGGTGGAAAAGAAGCGAGTGGATCGCCCCAAGGAGGTGATTGGTATAGTGCGGTGCCCCAACGCAAAGTGCATTACCAATAACGAGCCGATGCCAACACGATTTGAAAGTGTGACGGATGGCACCGAGGAGGTATTGGTATGTAGCTATTGTGGTAGGAAGGTAAAGGACGAACAGATCGAACTGCAATAGAGAGGAAAGAAAATGAAACAACATTGGCGTCCCGGTACAATGCTCAGCCCGCTTCCGGCAGCTATAATTACCGCTTGTAACCAAAAGGGAGAGAGCAATCTGTTCACCGCCTCGTGGACCGGAATCCTTAATTCTGATCCGCCTATGTGTTACGTAAGTATACGTCCGGAACGCTATTCCTATCCGATGGTTAAGGAAACAATGCAGTTTGCCATCAACTTGACCACAGCAGCAATGGCAAAGGCGACTGACCTCGTGGGCGTAACTTCCGGTCGCAATGGCGATAAATGGGCTTCTTCGGGGTTAACCCCCTGTAAGGCAAAGATTGTTGATTGTCCATTGGTTGCGGAAAGTCCTGTCAGCTTAGAGTGCCAGGTGCGCGAGATTATGCCGCTCGGTAGCCACGACCTTTTTATTGCCGATATAGTGAGCGTAGCAGTGGACGATGCCTATATCAACCCACAAACGGGCAAGTTGGATCTGAAGAAGAGCAACTTACTGGTATATGCACACGGAGAATACTTCACTTTAGGCGACTTTGCCGGATATTTCGGCTGGAGCGTGAAGAAGGGCTCCGACCCGATAGAACGAAGAGATTGACAAAAAGAAATTAATCAATAAGCATAGATAGAGACATATGACTAATCAAGCATTTGGAAATAACAATCTGCCCCCGCAGCAGACGAAACATCGCCGGGGTGGCATTTCGGTCACGTTGATCGTAATCATCGTTTTAGTAGTACTCTTTGCGCTCTTCCTTATCAGTAAGTATAATGGAATGGTGCAACAGCAGGAAGCGGTTAATACATCATGGAGCCAAGTGGAAAACCAATACCAACGCCGTGCCGACCTTATTCCCAACTTAGTGGAAACGGTAAAGGGGTACGCATCTCACGAACGGGAAACCTTAGAGGGCGTAATAGAAGCACGAAGTAAAGCAACTTCAACCACGATTGATCCGAGCAAAATGACTGAAGAGCAGCTGGCTAAGTTCCAAACAAGTCAAGCCGAATTAAGCAATGCCCTCAGCCGACTTATGGTAGTGGTAGAGCGTTATCCAGAATTGAAAGCGGACGAAAACTTCCGTCAGTTGCAGGCTCAGCTCGAAGGAACAGAGAACCGCATTACGGTAGCTCGGAAGGATTTCAATGATGCGGCGCAACAGTACAATATCACCATACGCCGTTTCCCCAACAATATTGTCGCCGGAATTTTCGGATTTAAGACTCGTCCCTACTTCCAGGCATTGGAAGGAGCCGATAAAGCTCCTACGGTTAAGTTCTAAGCAAGGATAATTTTGCTCCGTTCTTCTCATGAAGTGTAGGGTTCTACTAACCTTTCTGCTCGTTTTATTCGCAGCACAACTTGCCTCCGGCGAAGCATCGTATGGAGGTACCTATAGCGTGCCGGATGTACCTAACGTGCAAGTAGTGGACAGCACCCGTTTTGTTACTGATCCGGAGGGATATGTAACCGAAGAGGAACGGATGGAATTAGACAATCAGTTGGCTGCTCTGAGGCACGATTACGGTATCGAAGCGGTGATTGTTCTTCTGCCTTCATTAGATCAGGAGATAGAGGAATTTGCCTTAGAGTTATTCCGTAATTGGGGGTTAGGCTCTGCAAAGCAAAATAGCGGTTTGTTGCTGCTCGCATCGATGAATGATCATCGCTTCCGTATACAAACAGGCTACGGATTAGAAGGCGTATTGCCCGATGCGGTTTGTAGTGATATCATTGCCAACGAGATTGCTCCCTATTTTCAGCAAGAAGCTTACGGAGAAGGACTACTAAATGCTATAAAAGTAATTAGGAAAAGTGTTGACGCGGGAGAATATACCCCCTCGGACAGAAGAAGCGTAAGCGATGACGGCGAAACATCATCCGTTATCGGAATGTTTTTGTTGCTTTCGCTTTATCTTATAGCGGTTATCGGATTCACAATGGGTGCATTTGTGGGCGTACAGCGGGTTGCTGCCCAATACGAGCCTCAATTTGCGCTCAAAAAAATGGATGAACACGCACGAAAGATGTCGATATGGCTTATTATCTGTATACCTGTGCTGATTGTGTTCCTCATTTGGTACCCCAAATACCGCAAACGTATCCAAAAAGCAGCCCTAACTTGCCCCCAATGCGGTAGCTATAACACTTATCATCTTTCCGGAATTGATTCAAGTCGGCTCCTTTCTCCCGCTCAACGCTTTGAAACAGCCATCGGGAGTCGAAAATATGCTCCCTATCGTTGCTCCCAATGCGGCTACGAACATGCCGTTCTTGTGGAACAACCCAAAACGAAGTATAAAGATTGTCCCAGTTGCCATACTCGCTCTTACTACATTTTGAGCAAAAAGCATGTAAGAACGCGTAAAGGCAGGATGCTGCGCACCACTTGGAAGTGCGATTTTTGTGATCATACGGAGTATAAGGATATACGCGATGACGATGATGTGAGCGGCGGAATCATAGCCGGGAGCATTATTGGCAGTAGTTTTGGTCGCAGTGGCGGCTTCGGAGGTGGCTTCGGAGGCGGTTTTGGCGGGGGTTCTACCGGTGGCGGTGGAGCAACCGGCGGTTGGTAATGTATTAAAAAGCATATTCGTATGAAGCATAAGTATCATCCCTATGTACCCAAGTGGCGTCCCGGTCAGGACGTGAAGAAGATGCGTCGGCGCAAAGCGCGCAGAACGATTTGGCTCATTTTGTTGCTGCTTGTTCTGCTCTTTATTGGCTGGGTGGCATTTGGATTGCTACGACCGGCAGGTAAATCGGGAAAAGAAGGGTTTATCTATATCCGTCCCACTACAACGATGGCACAGGTAGAAACGCAATTAACCCGGGAAATTGGATTGCGTAACTCATCGTTCATGAAGCTTGGGAATAAGTTGCTTCGGGTTGAACGGAATCTTCGTCCGGGCAGATATGCTGTAACCGGTCGGATGAGCTTAGTAAAATTGTATCGCGTACTTCTTTATGGTAATCAAACGCCACTCAAAATCACTTTTAACAATATTCGTACGCAACAGCAACTGGTAGAGACGCTTAGCAAGCCGCTTGCTTTTGATGCCGATTCACTTAAGGGTCTGCTTACGGATACCACTTTTTGCGATTCTTTGGGCTTCAATACGGAAACAATTCGTTGCCTTTTCATTCCCGATACGTACGAAGTGTATTGGACCATCACTCCGCGTGAACTGATTGATAAGATTGCGACCGGTTATCGTCACTTTTGGAATGACCAAAAGACGGAGATGGCTCGCAAAGAGGGGTTATCGCCAATCGATGTTTGCATTATCGCCAGCATTGTAGAGGAAGAAAGCGCGCAGACGAAGGAATACTCCGATATTGCCGGGCTGTATATCAATCGACTGCGCCGTGGTATGAAGCTCCAAGCCGATCCTACGCTAAAATACGCGCAAGGCAATTTTGCGGCAAAGCGCGTCAACGGCGAAATGCTGCAAACGGATTCCCCCTATAATACCTATCGATACGAGGGTTTGCCCCCAGGTCCTATTCGTTACCCACAAAAAAGCTCTTTGGAAGCGGTATTGCACTATACGCATCACGATTTTTACTATATGTGTGCGCGGAGCGATTTCTCCGGGTATCACGATTTTGCTCGATTCTATACGGAACATCAGCTCAATGCGTTGCGCTATCAGAAAGCATTGAACGAGCGCAATATTCACTGATGGAAACGCCTTTCACCGAACGAACCGAATTATTGGTAGGTAGTGAGCGATTAGAGCGTTATCGCCAAGCGCATATACTTATCGTTGGATTGGGTGGAGTCGGTGGCTCCGTTTTGGAAATGTTGGCGCGAGCCGGGATCGGAAAGTTTACCCTAATTGACGGAGACTGCGTGTCGGCGTCCAATGTGAATAGGCAAATTCTTGCGTTTCCGGATAACGTAGGCCGATACAAAGCGGAAGTTGCCCGAGAACATCTATTGCGCATCAATCCGAACGCTATTGTTGAAAGCCATAATAGTTATATAGAAAGCGATGGAATGCATACGCTTCTTTCCGAAGGAAACTACTCTTTTGTGGCGGATGCCATCGATACAATTGCGCCTAAAACAAGTCTAATGGTCGAAGCTTATCGCCTCGGAATTCCTATTATTTCCTCTATGGGCGCCGGAGCCAAGGTTGATCCGCAATGCGTTCGTATTGCCGATTTGTCCGAAAGCAACCATTGTTCATTGGCTAAGATACTTAGGCACAATTTGCGCGAGGCCGGCATTTCAAAAGGCATTCCCGTGGTTTACTCGGTAGAATCGCCACTAAAGCACGCTGTGACCGCTGTTTCGGGCGAGCGTAACAAGCGCACAACGGTGGGAACCATATCCTATTTACCCAACATATTCGGATGCTTTATGGCATCCTACATTTTATCTCATTTATAACTCATGTTTCTTGAAGTCGATCGTCTCACTAAAAGCTATGGATCTTTACCTGTTCTGAAGGCACTTTCCTTCTCGGTTGCTGAAGGGGAAAGCGTTGCCATTATGGGAGCATCCGGTGCAGGCAAAACCACGCTGCTACAGATTTTGGGGCTATTGGATCGTGCCGATTCCGGTTCCGTAGTGATAAATGGTACGTCACTTACATCACTCTCTGCTCGTGAGCGCGATCTTTTCCGTAATAAGCGTATCGGCTTCGTCTTTCAGGCACATGAATTGCTCCCCGAGTTCACCGCTGTGGAGAACGCAGCACTGCCTGCAATGATTGGCGGATTATCGCGCAAAGCGGCTTTGGATAAGGCAAGTGCACTCCTCTGTACACTTAATCTAGCCGAGCGGCTGCAGCATAAACCGGCAGCTCTATCCGGTGGCGAGCGTCAACGCGTTGCTGTGGCACGCGCGCTCATCAATGATCCCGATATATTGCTTGCCGATGAACCGAGTGGTAGCTTGGATAGTCGGAACAAAATTGAATTGCACAATTTGTTGCGTCGTGTACGTGAGGAACGGAACCAAACAATGCTCATTGCTACACATGATGCTGAGTTGGCAGCCACCTGTATGCGTACGCTGTTGATCTCCGATGGTCAAATAGATGATTCCGAGGGGGCAAGTCGCTAAAGAACACTCAGGAAGCAATGGCAATGCAGCGCATTTGTATGGTAGCAGAGCCGATAGAGCTCTTTCCTTTATTCTTTTCACCCGCACAAAAGGTATATACCTCTGCTTGGAAAGGTATATACGTTTCGTCGGAAAGGTATATACCTATGAAAGCAAACTTATATAAGTTTCTCGGCATTGATAGGATACGGCGCAGAAACAACTACCTAAAACGACTTAAAACCCCGTTTCATACAGCTCGTTAGTACAATCCGCTTATGGCACTCAAATACAAGTTTCGAGAGTTCTTCAGACTACACACCGGCGATCGCCCCGGGCTTATTGTACTTTCTCTCCTTTTGGTCAGTGGCGTGGCGCTCTATATCTTTTCCAAGCCCTCTAATGCTTTCTCCCGACAGAACCCCGATCCACTGCTCGCTACAATAGATACGCTTCGGCAGGACACGCTCCGCGCTACGGAACAAAAGGATGCTCCCGAGGGTAAGGCAAGTATCGAACGTAACGCGGACTACGTAGGCCCGCCCCAAGGTGGTGAATACACGCCCAAGCGACGTATCCCCTCCGGAGCAGTTATCGACCTAAACGAAGCCGATTCTGCACTGCTCACTCGAGTACCGGGCATAGGTCCCGCCTTTGCCCGTCGTATTGTGAGTTATCGGAATCGATTGGGAGGCTACTACACTGTATTGCAACTTCAGGAAGTATGGGGTATGACTGCCGAGCGTTATCAGGAGATCAAGCCATTCTTTGTTATTGACCGCAAGCCTGCTCGTATCAATTTGGCGCGAACCGCCTACGACAGTATTCCGTTGCACCCTTATCTCAATCGGGCACAACGTAACGAAATTGAGCGCATTCTCTTTAGGGACGGCACGCTACACGGATGGGCGCAACTCTCAATGCTGGACGCCTTTACGCGTGATGATAGCGTCCGACTGTCGCATTACTTCCTTTTTGAGTAGCTTTGTGCCATGATTACTAAGCTTTATACGCAGAATCCCGATTACAAACGGTTAGAAGAGCTAACCCAAAGCATTGAACAGGGCGCGCTCATAATTTACCCTACCGGAATTGGATATGCCTTAGGATGTAACCCACTCAAGATGAATGCCGTGGAGCAGCTCTACGCACTTAAACAGAGCAATATGCGCAAACAGCGATTCGCTATTATGTGTCACGACTTGACGGAAGCATCCCTTTACGCAAAGATCGATAACTTCGCGTTTCGCTATCTAAAGGAGCATCTTGCCGAACCGATTACGTTTATTCTGCCTGTAACGAACAAATTGCCCAAACAACTGAAGCAAAGTCGCGAAATAGGTATCCGTCTTTCCTTGCATCCCATCACTTCGCTCATACTGGAACACCTTGAGTGTCCGCTCATTACTGCGTCACTTCCTATTCGGAAGGATGAAATTGAGTATTTGACCAATCCCGAATTGATTGACGAAGTATACGGAAACGACGTTTTCACTATTATCGATGGTGGCACGCAACAGGGACTAAAAACGGCCATTCATAAGATCGAAAACGACAATATAACAGAGTTGCGCCCTTCCGGTCCCATACTTCTCTAACCATAATATATGCGTAGCCGCTCCTTCTTTCTATTTGCTTCACTGCTGCTCATCGGCTTGATTGTTGCTTTCCTCTATGGGTGTGCACATCAGGTATCGCCAGAAGGCGGTCCTTTTGATATGACTCCGCCCGAATTGGTTAAGGCAACACCGCCTAACGGAGCCGTAAACGTTACCAAACGTACCATTAAGTTGCGCTTTAACGAGAATGTGCGTTTGGAAAAGCAAAGCGAGAAGGTGACCGTAGCTCCGCCACAGTTGGAGCCACCACGCTTTACCGCCGGCGTGGGCAAGACTATTACCATAAAAATAGAGGAGCCTCTTCGGCCACGAACTACCTACACATTCGATTTTAGCGATGCTATTGTGGATCTAAACGAAGGCAATCCGCTTGAAGGTTTTGTATATGCCTTTTCAACCGGTTCCCACATCGATACTATGCAGGTACGCGGTTGTTTGCTCAATGCACGCACACTTATGCCCCTAAGTACCTATACGGTAGGCGTATATCCTGATTCTCTTCCCGATTTGCCCGGAGAGCATCCGATGGTACGTATAGCCAAAACGACCGACAACGGTACCTTTACGATTGCAAACCTCCCTGCGGGGCGCTACTACCTCACGGCAACCAACGATATTGACCGTAACTTTTGCTATTCCCAAACCAACGAGGGAATTGCTTTCCTTACTGAACCGAGTGAAGCAAAGCTGCCCATCGTCGAAAAAAACACAGCTACTAACAAGGTATCGCCCCAAAGTACCGATAGCATTGTCCCTCCCATCGCTTCCGAAGGAATAACACCGAATGCGGATAGCACCGCTCTCCCTGCCGATTCGGCTATCGTAAAAGCAGACGACGAAGATATACCCGACAATCTGCTTCTCTATGCGCTTGCCTCCCACAAAATACAGGCGTTGAGCAAATCATCGCGACCGGATTCCGTTCGCCTCGAATTAACTTTTGCGGAACAACTTACCGAATGCCCCGAACTTAAGCCGCTTTTCAATTATTCCGCTAATCGTTCCTGGGTTCCTCAGCTTGGCGAAAACGGCAGAACGATTACCTATTTCCTAACCGACTCGCTCCTCTACAAGCGCGATACGCTCGATTTTACCCTATCCTTCGCTTCCGTTGATTCGCTTTCACGCCCCATAGTGGTTGCCGATTCTGTCCGTTTCGTCTACAACAGACCTAAACCTGTTGTAACTACATCGAAGCGCTCTGCTCCCTCACGGCAACGAACCTTGCCGAACAAGGGAGGTTCTCTCCAAACGGATTCAACGATTCTCGCATCGGATACCCTTTCGTTGGCTCATTCGGAGCTACCTGCTCAGCCTCACCTCCAAGTTACGCTATGGCGCGAGCCAGGCTTGTACAAGGGGCATCCCAAGGCTGCTGTTCGCTTATCCTTCGCTGAGCCGATCGTGTTGCCCGATTCGCTCCCCATACATCTATACTCGGTTGCCGTAGATAGTGCTGCGCTGGCCTCGTCTACCGATTCAATTTCTCCATCGCTGGGAACTCCGTCCCAAGAGCAACCCGAGCGACCAACTCCTAATCCGCGTGAACGAGCTTACAACGCCGGTGCGGCCAATCCATACGAAAGTGCCGTTGACAAATACGCTTCTGAAGAAGAAGCCCCCATACGACAGCCGGCGAGTGAGCACATTCCACAGAGCAATGTTGAGGAAGCCATTCCCGAAGGCGAACGTACGCCGATCCCGTTCTCACTTGAGCAGGATTCTCTGCACGGACTTGATTATCGGCTCGTTTTCGATGCCCAATTCGGCACGCAATATCTCGTAGAAATCGATTCCGCATCCATACAAAGCCTCTATCGCTCCACTGTGCATCACGAACTCCTGCCCTTTGCCACAAATCGCGAGGATCAGTTTGGTGCCGTCAAGCTACTCTTTGAAAATCGCGAAGGATTCAATCCCGATGGCGTCAGTTGCTATTTTGAGCTACTTGACAAGGCGGACAGCGTCCTTTTATCCCGTCCCGTCAGTGATAGCCTAATTATTACCGATTTGGCTCCGGATACCTATTTCGGCCGTATCTGGGTGGATCGCAACGGAAACGGCATTTGGGACACCGGCTCCTTCCCCTCTGAGCAGCCCGAACCCACTTACTATCTCCCGAAGGCAATTGCACTTCAGCCCAAGTTCACTACCGAAATATCGTGGAATCCGCTCGCCGTTCCCCTCCATAAGCAGCGACCTAACGAGATGTACCATCCTGAAGCCGAAAAGAAGGAAGAGCGCGCTGAACGGAAGAACCTGAACGAGGAATACGTGCAGCGTATGCGCGAACGCTATGGTGAACGGTGGAACCCGGGGAATCGCGACCGAAAGATACTCGGAATGCCCTCACGTAAGGAAGCCAAAGCAGCCCGCAAAGCAGAGCGCGCAGCCAAGAAAGCGGCTTCCGCGCCAAACAAATAAATTCCCCCTACCGCTCCCCCCGGCCAGCGCATCCCATCCGCCCTCATTTCTTCAACGCAAACCCGCCTTGCTACTTAGCTGTCACCGGAGTATAAGTTCCGATACTCCGGAGCAAAGCTCGTAAGCTAACGTTATACAATAGGGTGGAATTTGCGCATAGATATGAAGTTATCAAAGCGGATAATGGATACCATTAAGGGGCTGGATATATGAAGTGGGGAACGAAAGATGTTGGAAAATGATGCGGAGAATGGGAATGGTAAAGCAGAAAATGGAAGATTTTGGCGTGTGTATGGGAAGAGTCTAGGGATAATGACGGGATAACTCATGGCTGTGGGCGAAAAGTAACGAAACGTTTGTACGAAGGGATCGGAGCGGGGCTTGGTAGATAACGGAACGTTTTTAACAGAGAAAACGGAGTGTTAGACGGGTAATCATGGGCAAGGGATGGGAGGTAATTGGGCGTTTGTACGAAGGAATCGGAGCGGAGGATGGGAGGGAACGGAGCGTTTGTACGGTGCCGTCGGAGAAAAGTCTATAGACTTTCGGAAAATACTCTATAGACTTTTTCGGAAAACTCTATAGACTTTCTGGAAAAACTCTATAGACTTTTCTCGGATACCTCCGTACATCCCCTCGGACAGTATTGGAGCAACGATTTGTTAGTATGGGAACTTCCCTCCGCTCCCATTGTACAAACGCTCGGACGGCGTGAAAGCAATGATTTGTTTGTATGGGAGAACCGCTCCACCCTCTCTGTAGAAAAGGGTACGAAGGTGCCCAGACGTGAGGCGACTTTTACAAATGAATGGTTCAGGTGCGTGGAAGAAGGTACGTGGTTCTGTGTGTAAAATGGGGAAGTTTTGTCGGGGAATCGGGCGTAATGGTAGGCAGTGGCGGGGCAACTCCTTCGCAAGAATGGGTCAAAAGAAAGGGGAAAGGCAAGTGAAGGCTTGTAGCGATAGATTGGCTACTCTAAATAAGCACGCTAGGTTTTCGGTAGGAATAAGTGTGGGGAGGGGCGGTTGTTGGACGGCTAAGAGGGGAAGTTTCGGGGTGAAGATTGGGGAGTATCCGTGTAAAGAGGGGAAGTATCGGGGCGAAGATTAGGGAGTGCCCGTGTAAAGAGGGGAAGTTTCGGTGCGAAGATTAGAGAGCGTCTCGCGTAAAGAGGGGAAGTTTTGGTGCGAAGATTAAGGGGTGTCCGTGTAAGGAGGGGAAGTTTCGGTGCGAAGTTTAGGGGATGTCCGTGTAAAGAGGGGAAGTTTCGGGGCGAAGAATAGGGGGTATCCGTGTAAAGAGGGGAAGGGAGCGGAGGGAGGAGCAGTCGGGCGTCCCGGCAATACAGCTTGCAGGGAGTGCTCGCTATCGCTCTTCGGTAGTTATTTTTTCTTTTCTCTTTCACAAAGTTCCCCTGCTCTGCGCACTGCCTCCGGGTCAGATGCAGAGATGCCCCAATCTCTCAGCGGCGGAAGCGTAAGCGTAAGGCCGGGCCTAACGCTATCAGGGTCAGAAAGCTTATCGCGGTTGGCATTGTATATATAGATCCAAAAGTTGGAGTGTCCGTAGACGCTCTGCGCAACCGATGCTAATGTTTCGCCATCCTTGAGGGTGTACAATTGACGCCCGGCATCCGGTTTGGTCTTAACTTGCGATGAGAAAGCACGATTAGAGCTTTTTGCCTTGGCGGGCTTGGTTGTTTGGGAAGGAGTTTGCACCGTAGCCGGAGCCTTTTCTTCCGTTTCGGGAATAGGGATGATAGCTGTGTCTGCCGGGGGTATGCTATCCGGTTGCATTTGCTCTACGGGCGGTTCATAGCGTTCTGTAGTGGGATCATCGGCTTTGCGGGCCCTTTCGGAACGGCTCGGAGCATCATCTGTCCGGATAAATAGGTAAAGAAGAAAGGCAAAAAGCAGCAAAGCCAGCGGAATAACCACAAACAGCCACCAACGAGAATACGCTCTTTTGCGAGACTGCGTCGGACGAACCGGCATAGGAATGGGCGGCGGTAGAACGCGCTGCACGGGAGGTGGCGTACAAAGGGAAGGAGGCAGGGGCGGAGGGGTCGGTTTGCTTGGCGCGACTGATATCTCTAGTGCCTCTTGACGCAGTGCCTCGTTCAGAGAATCAAAGCTACGCTCCGGTAGATCCGAAAGTGATATGTTGATGCGTAGCCGCATTGGAGTGAGCGCGGAGAAAGGTCGGTTTACGGCATCGGAAAGCTCCTTACATGGGGTGAAAATAGCAGTTGCGCCTTCGGGAGATGGTGCAATGGTGCCGAGGTGCTGCCACTGAATATCATATCCCAGGCGCATACATTCGGCAAATAGCCTGTCCATGGCGTTGTTAAAGGATTCGATGGTCTCTTTGGTATAAGAGAGTAGCTCCGTAAGTAGCCGCGTAGTGAGATCCGCTCCCTGTTTCGTCAGGGGAACAGCGATCAATTCGATGTGAGGTGGCATGAGCCATATCTCGCCGTTGGCAAGACGAGCCACGAACTCGTCCTTTTTACAAACAGCAAGTGCGGTAATTCCGGGTAACGTGGCAGAGGCATCGCTGTATTCGGAGGTGAGACGCTGTACGGTCAACGCGGTTAGTTTGTTCCAAATCACCTCTGCCGTTTGCCTATCTATGCGTGCAGTTTCGGCAACTTGGGCGATCCATTGTGCAGTTTCAATCATAACTTGGTTAGCAACTTACGGGACGGGCTATTAGGTCAAAGCCTTCGTTTCTCACGATTTCCATCAAATGATACTGACCCGCGAGGAGCCTTTTGCCCTCTTGTTCCTTGGGAATGAGCACTTCCGGGTCTACATCGGGCGAATCGAATACGGTGCGCCCTACGTAATAATCTGCTTCGGTACGATCAATGAGTACGTCAAGCCGTTTGCCAACAAGGCTTCGGCTGAATGCTTCACCGATAGGTTCTTGCAGCTCCATCAAACGTTCGAGCCGCTCCATCTTAACTTCGGAGGGAACATCGTCCTGATAATGCTTATAGGAATAGGTACCTTGCTCGTGCGAGTAGGCAAATGCGCCCAAACGCTCGAAACGCATTTCTTCAACAAAGCGGAGCAGTTCGTTAAAATCGGCGTCCGTTTCGCCGGGATGCCCCACCATCATAGTGGTGCGGAGGGCTATGTCCGGTATCTCGCTACGGATATAGGCAAGCAACTCAGCCGTCTCCTCCTTTGTAATACCGCGGAGCATGAGTCGGAGCATATGGTTGGAGGCGTGCTGCAGTGCGATATCAAGGTAGTGACAGATGTTTTCGCGCTCCCGCATCACAGGGATAATTTCACGCGGAAAGCCGTTGGGATATGCATAGTGCAACCTAATACGCCGAACGCCTTCCAGATCGCTTAAGCGGAGCAATAGATCGCGTAGTTGTCCTTTCTTGCCGAAATCATTCCCATAGGACGTAAGATCCTGAGCAATAAGGAGTAGTTCGCTAACGCCTTTCGCCACGAGTTCCTTCGCTTCCTGCACTAATTCCGCTATAGGACGCGACTTCATTGCTCCGGTAATGAGCGGAATGGCGCAATAAGAGCAATGTCTGTTGCAGCCCTCCGATATCTTTAAGTAAGCATAGTGACGTGGCGTTGTCAGGATTCGTTGCTCTTCGGGCAGAAGATGGGGCGCTTTGCCAAGGTCGGCAAGCATCTTTTTCCAATCAAACTTCCCATAGAATGCATCCACTTCGGGCAACTCAGCTTCCAATTCGGCACGGAAGCGTTCGCTCAAGCAACCCATCACAATCAGCTTGGAGATGCGTCCCTGTTGTTTGGCTTGAACGAAGCCGAGAATGGTATTTATGGATTCTTCCTGAGCTGAGCCAATAAAGCCACACGTATTAACGACCACTATTTCTCCCGTTACCCGCTTCGGGTCGTGCCGAACGCGGTATCCGGACGAGGCAAAAAGTCTCATCAACTGCTCGCTATCCACTAAATTCTTTGAGCAGCCCAGTGTAATGATGTCTACTTCCCCGAGGCGCATTAGCCGAAGAGCGAATCCACGAACTCTTTCTTGCGGAAGAGCTGCAAGTCCTCAATCTTCTCTCCGATACCTATATACTTAACGGGTATCTTGAACTGATCCGATATGCCGATTACCACACCGCCCTTGGCTGTTCCGTCCAATTTGGTAACGGCCAGCGCGGTTACTTCCGTGGCGGCGGTGAACTGTTTTGCTTGCTCAAATGCGTTTTGTCCCGTGGAGCCGTCCAATACGAGCAATACTTCTTGCGGAGCTTCGGGGACTACCTTCTGCATTACGCGCTTAATCTTGGTCAATTCGTTCATCAGTCCCACCTTATTGTGCAATCTGCCGGCGGTATCGATGAGAACAATATCCGCATTTTGAGAAACTGCGGAGGATAATGTATCGAAAGCCACGGATGCCGGATCGCTTCCCATTTTTTGCTTTACCATTGGCACACCAACGCGCTCTGCCCACACTTCGAGCTGATCAATAGCAGCAGCGCGGAACGTATCGGCAGCTCCGATCACCACCTTTTGCCCCGCTTGCTTGAATTGATAGGCAAGTTTGCCGATTGTAGTAGTTTTGCCCACACCATTAACGCCTACCACCATAATCACATAGGGACGTACCCCGTCAAGAGTAAAGTCGTCGCCGTCCTGCGTGCCATTCTCCGCAAGGAGATTCTCAATTTCTTCCTTCAGAATTCTGTTTAGTTCGGCAGTAGATACGTATTTATCGTGTGCCACACGCTCTTCTATGCGCTTGATAATCTTGAGAGTTGTATCCACGCCCACATCGCTGGTTGCCAAAACATCCTCAAGGTTATCCAGTACTTCATCGTCCACAGTTGACTTGCCCATTACGGCACGAGTCAACTTGCTCATTACCGTTTCCTTGCTTTTGGCGAGCCCCTCGTCGAGCGTCTCCTTCTTTTTCTTTGAGAAAATGCCGAAAAATCCCATAGTCTCTTATCAATCCATTCTGTTTTTGTAATCCTCGTAGGTGAAACGTCTCAGCGTTTCTAATCGTCCATCCTCGTGTAGCAGGGCAATGTCGGGGTGCGCCGTGCCGTTAAAGAGGGTCGTTTTGACAGTGGTGTAATGCATCATATCCTCGAATACGATCTCATCTCCCGGCTTGAGTGGCTCATCAAAGCTCCAAGAACCTATATAGTCTCCGCTCAAACAGCTCATTCCTCCGAGCCTATAGGTGGGCAGACCCGATTTCGGCTCCTGATGTGCTCCGCGAACAATAGGCTTGTAGGGCATTTCCAAGCAGTCCGGCATATGGCACGTGAAGGATACATCCAAAATGGCGGTTTGGATTCCTCCGTCCGACACAATGTCCGTTACGTGACTGACCAAGCATCCCGTTTGCCATGCAAAGGCACTCCCCGGCTCCATAATGAGCTTGAGATGCGGGAAACGCTGCCGGAAACCCTTCAGCACCTCTACCAGATGCTCCCGATTGTACTCCTTGTGCGTCATCAAATGCCCGCCTCCCATATTGAGCCACTCCGCATCATGCAGAGCCGGAGCAAACTTCTTTCCCACAATTCCCAGCACACGCTCCAGCTGGAAGCTATCGCCTTCGCAAAGCACATGAAAGTGCAAACCTCTGAGCCCTTTCGGAAGCCCCGCATGAAGGGCCTCTGCCGATACGCCGAACCGACTGCCCGGAAGAGCCGGGTTATACAGATCAGTCTTGACTGGCGAGTAACCCGGATTGATGCGAATACCGTAGGAAACATCTGAAGATAGCTTACCTCCGTACTGCTCGTATTGGGACAGCGAATTGAAGGTAATATGAGAAGCGTAGCATTGCCACTCATCCCACTCCGGAGCGAGATAGGCGGGTGTAAAGGCGTGTACCCGTGCGCCTAACTCTTCGTACCCTAAGCGTGCTTCCCAAAGAGAGCTTGCCGTGGAGGAAAACCCGAACGCGCGGAACAAAGAGAACGTACGCCATAGCGCGTAAGCCTTAAAGGCGAGGATGATTTCCGCACCGCTTGCGTCCGCAACTCCCCGAATAATCTGCAAGTTGCTACGAAGGAGCCGCTCGTCCATCAGGTACGTGGCGCGCTCAATATTAGGATAATAAGTATGCTTCACCGCACAAAGATACACTAATATTGCCAACCCCAAGCATTTCCCTTGCATACATTTTACCTATCTCATTGTTAAAGTCAATTCATTTCTATGTACCTATGCACCTACCTCTGCCACCCGTCGCACCCTTTTCTTCACAGAACCGCATTAATCATCCCTTTCTTTTGACACATTCCCCGCAGGAACCGTCCCACCGCAGTGCGACTTTGCCCACTAACCTATGCACGAGCATCCTCATAGCTACGCACCTTCTCGCCCTTTTCTACCTAGGATGCGGAGCCGTGCTCCCATACAATCAAATCGTTGCTCCTATGGCGTCCGAGGGTTGTACGGAGGTATCAGAAAAAAGTCTATAGGGTATCCGAGAAAAGTCTATAGAGTTTTTCCAGAAAGTCTATAGAGTTTTCCGAAAAAGTCTATAGAGTATTTTCCGAAAGTCTATAGA